>CAYYZP010000316.1:0-5749 GCA_964476165.1 uncultured Fimbriimonadaceae bacterium | reverse complement strand
GCACGCACAGGCTCGTCTTGGAGGATCGCGTCTACTACTTGGGCGAATTGCGTTCGATCCTCCGCTCGGAGGGACCGCACGTGTGCTTCGTCGACGGAGAGTTTTGGGCGCCGGGCGATTCAGTGGTGGATCGGTTGCAGGAGGTCACGTCGTGGATGCGACGTCGGGCTGGACGTGTCTTGAAGGCAAGAGTGTCGGAATGGGCGGCGCAAATGAGTGTGGTACCGGTTCGCGTGGGGGTGAGAGACCAGACCTCGCGGTGGGGGTCGTGCTCTTCTACCGGCTCTATTTCACTGAACTGGCGCCTCGTGATGACACCGCCTTCGGTCATGGATTACATTGTCATCCATGAATTGGCGCACCTGGTCGAGCACAACCACTCGAAGAAATTCTGGTCCCTTGTTGCTCGCTTTTGTCCGGAATATCAATTGTCCGAAAAATGGCTGGACGAAAACGGGGACCTTGTGTTGCTCGCCGGGCGGGAACTGGGTGATTTTTCCACTCGCCAACCTGTACTCTTTACTCAGAACGGTCTCTAAGCCCAGCGATCCTATTCGGTTCGTTTTCCAAAAACCACTTGTCCTGGCTCAGTCGCTCGAGGGCAGCACGAAAATACGCTTTAGACTCGGAAACTCGACCGAGCGCGTAGAGGCACTCGGCGATCTCTTCGGGAATGTATCCATCGATCGCCTCATATCCCAACACTTGGTTCGTCGGCTCGAAGGTCGGATAGTATTCTTTCGCTAAACTGAGTTGCTCGGCGAGCGCTTTTTCGAGCAATCCAAGCGAGCGTTGACACCGTGCGACGGCCCATCGACCAATGCGCAGCGCAGGCTCCTTTGCGATCGTTGAAAAATAATCGCTCGCCCTAACGAAATGTGTGAGTGCAGTCTCGTACTCGCCCATGTCGTGATACGTCCACGCGATGTTGTTACAAAGTGATCCATACCATTTCTTCGCGTTCTCCTGACAGCTCTCCTCGACGATGCGCAGCGCGAGGAGGTTCCATTCGAGCGCCAGTTTCGGCTCTTCGACGATGCCGAGCATGTGCGCCGCGTCTACGGTCAGGTGGTCGCACCCCACCCGTCGCGCGGCGTCGAACGCCCGATGAAAAACGTCTCGGGCCCTTTCCTTCTGGCCGCTCGAGTTCCATGTGCGACCGCGTTCGAGAAGGTAGCGGACCTCGATGCGTGGGTCGCACTGTGGCAGTTCGGACGCGATCCTTTCCAGTAGTTCGTGTGCCTCGTCAAACATCCTGCGAAGGCTGTAAGTGCGCGCAATCTGGGTCAACACCTCGTTCTTGAAAGAAACATCCGAGGTCTCAAGTTGAGCGCGAAAACGGACTTCGCTCGCCGCCGGGTCGGAGAAGTCCCACAGTTCGTCGATGTCCGTCACAAGCGAGTCCATGTCTCTATATATTGTGTCGAGCGCGGATTAAAGTTTCGTGATCTTGCTGTAAAGCCCTGGCCGACGGCACCCGAAGTAGTCGAGTTCATACTCGCCTGGAATGTTGACCGTCCGCTTGTCTTGTGCAAGTTCAAGGTCTATATCTGCACAAATAATCTCTTCCTTATCGTCGCTCGCCTTGGCTATAGTCTCTCCAGTCAGCCCATAAATGCCGCTCTGGCCAATGAAGGTCGTGCCGTTTTCCGCGCCCACACGGTTGGCCGTTGCCAAGAACACGCGGTTCTCCGCGGCCCTGACGACGGTGAAGTGCGCGGGGCTCGTCTCCGATCCGACCGGCCAATTGGTGGGCAGCACGATGATCTCCGCGCCATTCAGTGCAAGAGTACGCGCCGCCTCCGGGACCCGGATATCGAAGCAGATCAAAATTCCGATTTTTCCGATCTTTGTCTCGAAGACGGGTAGGTCCCAGCCGCCGATGGTGAACCGGTCCGCCCCCAGGTGGGGGAGGTGCGTCTTGTTGTAACGATACGTTGTGCCTTCTGGGTCGAAGAGCAACGCTGTATTGTAGATGTCGGTGCCGTCGGTCGTGAGCAGCCCGACGACCGCGAAGATGTCGTATTTTGTGCAGGCTTCCTGGATTTCGCTGACGACGGCGGGTGCGTTCGTGACACGCTGGTATCTGTCGCTTTCTAAAGGAAGCGCCAATAACATAGCCTCCTCTAGTGTGGTGACACAATAGCCGGTGAGGAACGCTTCTGGAAAAACGGCAAGATCAACGCCTTGTTTCTTGAGCGCGCCGAGTTTTGCAATGCAGTTGGCTGCATTCGCCTGTGGGTCGTTGAACACAACGTTTGACTGTACGCACGCGACACGGGTGGACATTGTGATCAGTGTATCAGGAACTCGGAGTGGGGAGTGGGAAATGATGAATGATGAATAGGGAAGGGCGAGTGTTCATTTGGGAGGGCGAGCGTCCCCGCGAGCCGCGCTGTGCAGCATAGTTACATTCTTGCGGATCATGCCTCTGCAGTACGGAGGAGGCACGACGACACTGCTGAGGCTTTGCAATATTGACAGAGGGGCCGTTGGCCCTCTCGGCTCGATTTAAAATCTCAAATTTGAAATTGGCGAAGAAAAGTGGAAAGGAATCTCATTGGCCGGTCCCCGCACCCAGTTCAACGGTCCTCACCGACCTCTCGTTAGGCTCAGGGAGAGGTAAGTAAGTGCGTGGCGGATTTAAGGGATTGGGTGGCGGAGATCAGCGAGGCGCTGCCCGCACCGTCATTCCAGTTGTTCGCAAGCCAATCCACGAGCCAGGAGCCGATGATCGCGCCGTCGGCGAACGAGCAAACCGAGCGGACGTGACCGGGAGTAGAGACCCCGAATCCAACGCACACAGGCAAGGACGTGCGCGACCGGATGCGGGCGACCAAATTGGAGGCGTCGTCGGCTTGGTTTTGCGCGCCGGTGACACCCGTTCGAGAAAGCGCGTAGACAAACCCGCTCGAACGAGAACAAACAAGATCGAGCCGCTCATCGGTCGAGGTGGGGGCAGCCAGAAAAATATTCTCAAGACCGTTCGATTGAGAAACTTTGATCCACGCAGTGGCTTCTTCTGGCGTGAGGTCGCTAACGATGGTCCCGCACGCACCCGCGGCTGCAATGTCTCGCGCTGACCGTTCCAACCCGCGACGGAGAAGGGTGTTGTAGTAGCCCATGAAAACCACAGGCGTCTTAGCAAACCCTCGCACGGCGGACAAAACGTGATCAATAGTCGTCCCTCGGTCCAAAGCCCGCTGACTGCTCGCCTGGATGGTCGGGCCGTCGGCGATCGGGTCGCTAAATGGAATGCCGACCTCGATGACGTCCGCGCCGCCTTCGGCCAGCACATCCAGGATCGAAGGAAGTTGATCAATAATGGGGTCGCCGCCAGTAACGAAAAGCACGAGCGCCTTTTCGTTCCGGGATCGAAGGTCTTCGAACTTTTGCGAAAGTGCGCCCATGCAAGGGTTAATATGACGTATGTGACGTATTCGGCTTATGGGACGGTAAGACCCTGCAAAGGCGTAGTAATCTTATAGACCGATGGCGAGCGAGACACCGCTGTACGATATCGAGATCAAGGTGGCCGAGCCGACCGCCCAATGGCACATCGCACCGGAAGCAGGACGCGCATCGACGCCCTCAAGAGAAGAACGCTGGCTACGGATTCTCTCGTGGTTCTTCATGGTCGTCGGCGTTCTCTTTTTCGCAACTTCAAGGAGCGTGACAGCGAGCCAAGCGATGTTGGTCGTCACGATCTTCGAGGCGATCATAATGGTCGGTTTCTCACAACTCGTGCTCGTCTTCCTCTATCGCCGCAAGTCGAACTTCATCGAAATCGGTAGCGGGTTCCGAAGACTGAGCGCGAAAGTGCCTGAGCACGCGAACTTGCTCGTCGATGTGGAGGTGATCCGCGAAGGCGTCTTGACGGGGAAGGACACAGGATACATCTGGCTGGATTCGGGAACGTGGTTCTTCAAAGGAATTTCGACTGCGTTCCGACTCAACCAACAGGACGTGGTTCCGATCGAAGCATGGCCAAAACGATTTAAGCCCGATCCCGCGAACGACAAAGCGCCGCAACGGTTCCCGCTCAATTCGCTCAGCGGCCGATTGGAACTCCGGATCAAAGTGGTCGATCCATACGAGGATTTCGCCAAGCGAAAACGCGCCAAAGAGTTCTACCGCGAGATGTTCGACTGGCTCATCGAGCGACCTTGGGAGGGCATCGAGTCGCTCCTCCCCCCCCTCGCCGTGCATCCCGGCCTCACCCTTCCAAAGAGCAAGTTTCATGGTGGGGTCGTCGCCGGACTGGTGATGGTGGGCCTTGATACGGCGGTGCTCGCCGGCCTCCCCCGCGCACCGATCGCCAGCGACCTTGGCTCTTTGAGCGCCCTCGCGGCGTTTATTGTGGCAGGACTGATTTTTTCTGGCCTCTGGCTGGCGACCTCGGAACTGCGCGATGCGACGGTCCGGGCAAGTCTCCAGAAAAAATCAACGGGACTTTGAACTCTTTCCCCCCGATGGGACACTCAATGACTGAGCACGCCGGAATGGACGCAAGAATAGACCGGGCCAAACGCGGAGACAGGTCCGCCTTGCACAGTCTCGTCACCGAGCACTATGCAAGGGTGTTCCGGTTCTGCGCGCGCCGCCTGGGCGACGATCTCGGCCAGGACGCTGCTCAAGAGACGTTCATCACCATGCAAAAACAGGTCAAGCGATACGAGCAGAAATCGAGTTTCGAGACTTGGCTTTTGGGCATCGCGCACAACCATTGCCGGAACCTGGCGCGCCGTCGAAGGCGCGATCCGGTCTCGTTGGAACACGCGCTCGAGGTGGGGGGAGCAGACCACGGCAGTTCTGTCGTTGACAAGGACGTGCTTCAATGTGCGCTTTCTCGTTTGTCCGAAGAACATCGGGAAGTGGTGCTGATGCACGAGATCGAAGGGCTGACGTACCTCGAGATTTCACAGGTCGTGGGAGTGCCAGAAGGAACGGTGAAGTCGCGTCTCTATCACGCGTTTAGGAACATGAGAGAAGGGATGGAAGAGGCAAGAGCATGAACATTCGGGAAGACATCAAGGCTTATATCGACGGGGAACTTTCAGAGGCGCGCGCCGCACAGGTGCGGCAGGCGATCGCGGACGATCCGTCTTTGCGCGAGGAGTTTGAGGGGATGAAGTCGCTGACCGCGTCTTTGCAGGCGGCGGCGCGTGTGCCGGTCGTGGTGGGAGTTGAAAAGGCTCTGCAAACGAGCCGGGGGGGGATGAAACCGTGGACGACCGCGTTGGTCGCTGCCGGGGCCGTGGTTGTGTTGTGGGCGATTTTCTTTCCCGTGTTCGCCCAGTCGAAGTTATCGGCGAAACGATCAGGCTCTTTGTCAGAAGATCGCGCTGAACAACTCGCGGCAGAAATGACGAGCAGGGGCAAAGTTGGCGACTCGTTTAACGACGACATGCCCACAGCGGCCAAAGCAGAAGGTGGAATGCCCTCACGGCCAGCGGAAGCGGGATCCGGTAGTCCCACGGCTGGTGTAGGAGAAGACTCGGCTTGGAACAACGAAATATTCAGTGGCTCACGACCAGGTCAGAGCATCAACGGCAACGTGGAACTGAAAGATAAGAATCGCAGCGAATCTGAAACCAGCCCGGCCGCTGGAAC
Organism: uncultured Fimbriimonadaceae bacterium; assembly: GCA_964476165.1. Taxonomy (GTDB): domain Bacteria; phylum Armatimonadota; class Fimbriimonadia; order Fimbriimonadales; family Fimbriimonadaceae; genus JADFMN01. Next base: position 136 of record CAYYZP010000316.1, on the reverse strand, counting down.
TTCATTGGCCTTGCCCGATGCGCGCCTAGTGATCAAGAACGCCTCGTTCAACATCGAAGTCGAAGACGTGCAGGCGAGCATGGACAAGGCCACGCACCTCACCAAGGCGGTGGGGGGATTCATCGAGTCAAGCAAC
>CAYYZP010000315.1:0-3192 GCA_964476165.1 uncultured Fimbriimonadaceae bacterium | reverse complement strand
GCCTGCGCTACGACCAGAGACATGTCGATTGTCCGTTCCACCCATACCCGCCGCTACCTGCCGTTCCTTCACGTGTGCCACAGTTGTTCAGGAAGTCACAACAAGCAAGTCCTTTCCACAAAGACTTGTGACTTCCCGGACAGCCGTGATTCCCCCTTGACCCTCGAACCCCCCCCGCTACCCGATCAGTTCTTTCGCGTTTGCCAGGGCCGAGTCCCCCACCTTTTCGCCTGCCAACATCCGCGCGACCTCGCGCACCCGATCATCGCCCTCGAGGTGGTTCACTTCTGTGTGCGACCGCCCCCGCTTCGCGCCCTTCTCGATGCGAAAATGGGTGTCTGCACGACCAGCGATCTGTGGCAGATGGCTGATCACCAACACCTGATAGTGCTCGGCGAGCCGCCGAAGTTTCGTCGCGGTCACCGCCGCCGCGCGCCCGCTGAGGCCCGCGTCGATCTCGTCGAAAACCAGCGTCGGCACTCCCGCACGTCCTGCAGAAGAAACTTTGATCGCCAACATCACGCGCGAGATTTCCCCACCGCTGGCGACTTTCGCCAACGCGCGGGGGGGGTCTCCGGGGTTAGCAGTAAAATAGAACTCGACGCTGTCAGCGCCGTTCGCCTGGATCGGCTGAGGTGAGATCCGCACCTCGAACTCGGCGTGCTCCATCGCGAGTTCTTTCGCGTGACGAGTGACTTGCTCTGCAAATTCCCGTGCCTTTGCGATCCTCAGTTGTGTCAATCTACCGGCAGTTTCCTGCAATGCGATCTCTTGGGAAGATGCAAGAGAAACAAGTTCCTCCTCGCTCGCCCCCCCCTCTTCGATAGAAGAAAGTTCAGACGCGACTCCCGACAAATACCCAAGCACTGCCGCTTCGTCCTCCCCGTACTTCTTGCGGAGCCGCTTCAGCGCGTCCAAACGCGCGGCGCACTCCTCTAGGGCCCTAGGATCGGTGTCCAAGGCCTCGACATAGGCCCGCAGTCCAGAAACCGCGTCCTCCAATGAGTAAAGCGAGCCCTTCAACGGATCGACAACGACTGCCAACCCATGATCGAGCGCCTCACCCCCCTCCAAAGCGTGCAGCGCGGCCCGCATCCCATCCAGCACTGCGCCATCAGCGTCTGATAAACCAGCAAGCGACTCCCCAGCGGCAAGAGCCAGCCGTTCGACGTTCTGTAGCCGCAACATTCGCGACTCCAATGCATCGAACTCCCCCACCACCGGAGCGACGCCCTCGATCTCCGAAACCTGAAACCGCAACATGTCCAGACGCTTCTCCACGTCTCGCCTGTCCGCGCGCAACACGGCAAGACGTCGCCGAGTCGATTCCAACGAAGAATACAAAGACGCATTTGAGGCGACCAACGCAAGAGCTGATTCCCCCACCCACTGGTCCAAAAACAAAATCTGGTTCTCAACCGCCATCAGCGCCTGGTGCTCGTGCTGACCATGCAAATCGACGAGCAATTGCCCAATCGACCGCAAACAAGCCACCGTCGTCAACCGACCATTGATCCGCACGGTCGAACGTCCCTCCGCGCTCACCTCACGAACAACAACAATCTCTCCATCAGGAACATCGATCCCATGAGACGCACAAAGCGAAACCACCTCAGGCAAATCAGTAACCGAGGCGGACAGAGAAACGACGGCCTTGCGAGCGCCCGTCCGCACCAAATCAGCATCAGCCCGCCCCCCCAGCGCAAGACCGATCGCATCGACCAAAAGTGACTTCCCAGCCCCCGTCTCGCCGGTCATCACAGTCAGTCCGCGCCCAATTACAAGGGCGCACGACTCGATCGTGGCGACATCGTTGACCGTCAACGCAAGGATCATGCAAGCCCCAAGATACCCCTGCCAAGTGCCACAATCAACCAAGAATGGCAGCCTCGACGACGGTCAACAAAGCCGCAATGGTCGCGCTCGGCTCGACCGTGGTCGTCGTAACCATCAAGATCGGCGCGGCCGTCGTCACACAAAGCGTCTCTGTCCTGGCCGAGGCGCTCCAGTCCTTCGTTGACGTGTTCATGTCGCTGCTCGTCGTCTGGTCGGTGCGCATCGCCGCAGTCCCACCCGACAAAGACCACCCATACGGCCACGGAAAGGCGGAACTCTTAGCCAGTGCGTTTCAAATGGTGCTCGTGCTCATGACCGCAGGCGTCATCGTCTGGCAGTCTTCGATGCGCTTTCTCGGCCCGCAGGACATCCAGCCGCTCTGGGGCATCGTCGCACTCGGATATGCCGCAGTCGCGAACACCGTCGTTATCTATTACCTCAGAAAAGTTTCAAAGGAAGCCACTTCGACCGCTCTCAGCGGAGAGATCGAACACCTAAAGTCAGACACGCTCACGTCGATCGGAATCTTGGCGGGGCTCGTCGCATACATGGTGACAGGCTGGAAGACGCTCGATCCCCTCGTCGCCATTCTTTTTACCGCCGGCGGTGCGTACTTCGCGTTTCGGCAATTAAGAAGGGTCATCCATCCTCTCATGGACGGCTCGCTCCCAAAACAAGACATCGAAACACTGGAAAAAGTCTTGAACACGCACACCGACGTGCGCGGCTATCACAATCTGCAAACGCGCGAAGCAGGCACGATGCGGTACGTCGGGCTCCACGTCATGCTCGACGACGACCTGAGTTTCATTCGCGCCCATGAACTGGCCGAACACATCGAGACCGAACTCAGCAAGGCGCTCGGCGGCGCGCACGTCACCCTGCACTATGAGCCCTTTGAAGCAGAATTGGAGCACAGGGAGCAAGAACACCACGAGCCCCGTCCTTAAACGATAAGGATGGCTGTGACCAACAACAGTTCCCAGTCTCAGGGCGTCGTCTGCCTTTTGATCAGGGTCGTGCTCGGCACGATCATGGTCTATTACGGACTCCAGCACGTCTTCGGCCTGATGGGCGGCGACGGATTCCAATCCTCGACGGAACAGTTCGCCGAGACCTTTGCCATGCCGCTCTATGTGGGGCAGATCGCCATCATTGCGCAATTGACCGCAGGAGTGCTGCTGATCCCTGGATTCCTCACCCGGATCGCTGCTTTCGTCGTGGCGATGTTGATGGCGGTTGGCGCAGTGATTGGGGCCAAGTCGACCGAGACGCTCATCAAGACCACGAGCGACGACCCCCTCGCCGCCGTCGGCTACCCGACTGCGCTTATCATGCTCGCGTTCGTGCTGATGT
>CAYYZP010000314.1:0-1726 GCA_964476165.1 uncultured Fimbriimonadaceae bacterium | reverse complement strand
CTTCGGCATGGCGATGTAGTCGTAAAAAAGGTTTGGAATCGGCATCCAAAGTTCGTGGACAACGCCGAGCGCGACATAACAATCGTTTTGCTCCTTGACGATTACTCGCACGGCCTGCAGGTCGTAGATTTCCTCAAACGGGACGCCTTGCTTGACCATCTTCCCGTAAATGCTGTACAGGTGTTTGGGGCGACCGTCGATCTCAACAGAATCCAAGCCTCGCTCTTTGAGGCGCTTGTTCAGATCTTGAGTCGCCTCTTTGATCTGCCCCTCTCTCTCCGCGCGCGTCTTGGTCAACATTTCGGAGATTTCTTGGAACTCCTCCAGATGGATCACTTTAAACGACAGGTCCTCAAGTTGCCATTTGACTTCCCAGATTCCGAGCCGCGCAGCGAGCGGCGCGTAGACGTCAAGGGTCTCGTGTGCGATTCTCGAGCGTCGGTCAGGATCGAGCGCGTCGATCGTCCGCATGTTGTGCAGTCGGTCCGCCAGTTTGATGACCATGACGCGAACGTCTTGTGCCATCGCGAGCAACATTTTTCGAAGCGACTCGGCGAACCGTTCCGATTCTGCCGCAGCCCTCTGTCTCGGCGACATGGTCGGATCGACGCTGAGCCGCAGTTTTGTGACTCCTTCAACAAGGGCGAGCACCTCTTCTCCAAACGTGGCGCCGATCTGCTCACTCGTCACTTCCGTGTCTTCGAGAACGTCGTGCAAGAGCGCGGCGGCGACGGTCTCGGAGTCCATGTGGAGGTGGACGATGATCTTTGCAACTTCGACTGGATGGTTGAAGTACGGTTCGCCTGACCTTCGCTTTTGCCCCTTATGCGCCGCTTCTGCAAAGAAAAACGCGTTCTCGATCAGTTTTAGATGGTCCGCCGGCATCCTGTCTTTGACCTTGGACAAAATGTAAACCAGGCCATCAGGATGGCTTCGAGGTTCGTCCTTTTCTGACGGCAGTGCCATTGCATTAATTATGACTGCGCGGGTGCGGAAAGGATTTTTCGGACTTGTTCGGCCTGCTCGGGCGTGTCCACGGCGAGCGCTGACCCTTTGCCTGGCGACATCCTGATCCTCACTCCGTGCTCCAAAAACCTGAGTTGCTCAAGGCTCTCTGATTCTTCCAGCGGAGTTTGCGGCCAACCAGAAAACCGATCGAGGACCTGTCGAGTATAGGCATAGAGACCAATGTGTTTTTTGATTGACTCTCTCCTTTCGTAGCGCGGAAACGGAATTGGAAACCGAGAAAAGTACAGCGCATCGCCGTTTTGGGCAACGACGACCTTCACGACGCTTGGCACATCGTATTCGTCCATCAAGCACTCTGCATACACGCTTCCCATTTCGACGCGTTTGTCAGCGAGCAATGGCGCGACACATGCTGCGATGTCCGATGGCTCGACCAAGGGCTCGTCCCCCTGCACATTAATATAGGTGTCCGCGACGATTTCTCGCGCAACCTCGGCAATGCGGTCAGTGCCAGAAGGATGGTCCGCGCACGTCATCACGGCTTCAGCATCAAATCGACGACACGCCTCCAAAATCTCTTGGTCGGGGGTGGCGACCACAACGCGCTCCGCAACCCCGCTTTGTCGCGCCCGTTCGACGACCCACTGCACCATCGGCTTGCCGCAAAGGTCGCAGAGCGGTTTCCCCGGAAACCGAGTCGAAGCCATCCGGGCAGGGACGACGATCAGGCAACGCACGAAGTCAGGCTACCCCCTTA
>CAYYZP010000313.1:0-4495 GCA_964476165.1 uncultured Fimbriimonadaceae bacterium | reverse complement strand
GCCACTTCCCTCCTGTGTCCACGCGCCATGCGCCGATCGAAGTGAGTTTTGGATACTTCTCTACCTCCATCCTCCATCCGCCGTCGTCCACCAGGTGCCAGTGAAACGTGTTCATCTTGTTCATCGCTAGAAAGTCGATGTACCGCTTGATGAACGACGCTGGGAAAAAGTGGCGGCTCACGTCGAGGTGCATCCCTCGCCATGAAAAACGGGGCTCGTCCGAAATGCGGACGGCAGGCACAGACCATTCATCGCGCCGTGTATCCTTCGATTCGATCTCCGGCGGCAACAATTGTCGCAAAGTCTGGACTGCGTAGAACAGCCCCGCAGAATCCGAATGACTGATCACCATCTCCTTGCCTTCCGCGAACAACCGGTACCCTTCACGCAGGATTTCCGAAGACCGGATGACCGTTATATGCGGACCTTCTGATCCATCAGGGCTCGACACAAGTTTTGGCAGAGCGCCCGTACACTGTTTGATCGTCTCAGACAAGAACACGAGAGAAGTGTCCGCCTCGTTTGCAACCACGACCACGCTTTTTAGGAACCGAAAAGGCTGGCCAGTCAAGACTTGCATGTGTGCGGGAATCGGCACGATGCTGGGTACGGGCAAAACCATCGAGGCAATAACGAAGGCGAACATGGCGCCATTCTGGCACAAGTTGCTACTTCGCCCACACGAACTTTAGGCTGATCCTGTTGCGAAACTGCGTGGCGTTCGGGTCGCCGATGATGAGGAACCAGTCGAGCCCAGTGAATCCGGACGAACTGTATGAAAGATAATAGTTGAAATCATCGTTGGTCCGAACGATTCTGCCTGCGAACGACTGTTTCGCGTCCTTCTCCCATGCGACAGTAAAGATGCTCTGCTCGTCTCGACCTTGAAAATTGAGGAACGAATGGCGAAGTCCCAAGTCGATCCCGTTCTCTAGGCGGTAGTTCCAGAACGACTCAAGGTATTCGGTCAGTTCCCTCGCACGGGAACCGTGGACATAAGTAGCACCAAACGTCCGTTGCCGGTTCGAGGCATTGAATTCGACTCCAGCAGAGGCGGTGTTCTCTTCTTCATCGAAAAACCGCTCGGTGTTCCCACCAAGGTCGCACTTGATGTCGTCGCGCGTCGTCCAGTTCACACCGACGCCCGCCGCCTTCGATTGATTGTGGTCGTCAAACGTTTCAAAGTTCTCTCCGTACACATATCCGCTCAGCGATCTGACGCTTCCCGTCTGGTATTGCGCATTGTGGAAGGCGAAGACCGAATACCCACGTCGATCCTGATACTGGACGAACCCAAGTTCCGGCCTGTAGGACGGCTCGACCCAACTGTTACTGAGACTGAGGTTGAAGCGCGGGACGCTGTAGTTAAGGCTCAAGAGCCCAGCGGACTCCGGGTTTTCGGCATCCTCCGCGACGCTGTACTGTCCCGACAGACGATAGTTGCCCTTCCCCCACCTGCCGTTAAGGCCATAGACGGAGTTAGTCAGTCCAGTGCCATTGCTCCTGCTCATGAACATGGACACTGAAGACCGCGGTCCCAAGGTGCGAGACAGGTTGAACACTCCGTCCGTACGGTCTCCGTCTTCGTGGGTAGCGAGCGCCCCGACAGTGGTGTTCTTGTCGAGCACTCCGTAAAACTTTGCGGCCTCGTCAAAGTCGGTTATGGCCCGGCTGTAGAACAGTTGGTCGCTCATGCCCCCACCGTCACGGCCAAAAAATCCTGATCCCTCGCTGAAGAACGGCCTGTTGTCGCTTTCAAATCGCGACGACCTGGTGAACGAGATCGAGGTGACCTGTTGCTCGATGTTCTTGAAATCCGGGTTCACGCTGGCTAGCCCTGTCAACTGTGACGTGAACGCATATCGGACGTCCCCTCCCGACCTCAAAGAAAACTCTGCTGACCCGTCCTCATCGTATTCGGGAGCGACATAGGCCATCAAATTCAGTCGATCGGACGCCTTTTGTTTCGGTGGATCGATACTGGTCCAGAGGCCCAGCCGCTCAGGAAGCCTGCGCAAGGTCGTATCGGCCCAGTATGAGGCGACTTGCTCTCGCGCGTGGGCGCGGGCAAAATTGATGTCCATGTCCAGTTTGCTGCCGATGGGCAAGTTAAGGATCGCCCACGGAATGCGCATTTCCACAGTCCAACAGTCTTCCCCCACCGTTGCTCTTGCTTCCCACTGTCCACGAAACTCTCTCTTTGACGACCGTCCTCCGGCGATGGTCTCGGATGTCGTTCCGCGAGCGTTCGCGCGAAACAACGACATACCGCCCTGTCGCGTGTTAAAGGGGTCGATACTAAATTCGATCACGTCCTCCGTGATCGAACCCCCTCCCATTCCACCTATTTGAATCGGAGGAACAGTGCCTGGCTGGATGCTCTGTGCCACGATCTTGGCCGGCTCGCTCTCGTGAGCCACGAACGCGACGTAAATCGCTTCGTCCGAATAGCCCAGCCAGACCTCTGTATCCTCTTGCGGAGCCGCACCAGTAAACGGGTTCGTAAAACCTCGTGCAAAGGCCACACTCCCCCATTCGCCTTCCGCAATTGTGCCATCTAGAGTAGGCGGGGTCGCAAACTTGACGCCTTTCATGCGCGGCACATCTTTGGCATAGGCAAAGCAGACTGCGGACACCAATGCAAACACAGCAAGACAAGTGGAGATTTGACGCACGGGTCCCAAACCACGAATTGATACCCCAATTCGTGGGTTCATTGTTCCGCACGAGTTCCTAGTGGGCCACGGGATACAATAGTGCGGTGGCACGTAGGCCGACCTTGAGCCCTTCAAAAATCTCCACTTATCTTGCGTGCCCAGACAAGTACAAGTCGACTTATATCGACGACCGAGGCAAGTGGTATTTGCGATCCAAGTCGTACTACAGTTTCGGATCGAGCCTGCACAAAATACTCCAGCGGTTCCACGACGAAGGGGACAAGGGCGTCACCACGACGCACCAGGCCGTCGCAGCGCTCGAAGAGAGTTGGATCGACGCCGGATACTCAAGCCAAGAGCAGATGTCCCAAGCGCTCGCGGAAGGAAAGGCGATCATCGAAACTTACATCGAAGATTTCCATGCCCAGCCAGTAGTGGGACAGACTCTGTACATCGAAAAGCGGATGCGACTCGATATGGGTGAGTTCGACCTGATCGGCCAAGTCGACCGCGTCGATGAGACTACCGGGGGGGGGCTTGAGATCGTGGACTACAAGTCGGGTCGCACTTTGGTCGCTACCGAAGACATCGAGAGCGACCTAGCGATGAACTGTTACGCTTTGCTTCTTCGGCACCGTCATCCGATGCAGACGATTTCAGGAACAATCATCGCTCTCAAATCGGGAGCCCGGGCCACGCACACGTTTGAAACTGCTGCACTCGACCAGTTTCAACAAGATCTGCTCGTGCTCTGCAACTCGATCCTACACCGTGACTTTGAATCGCTCGTGCCGCTTAAAAAGTCACTGTGCGGAAGCGCGGATCGAGTTTGCGACTTCTTGCCGTTGTGCAGCAAACATCCTGACTTTCGTTAGGTTTTGGGTTCGCCTGGCAGCCAGCCGACGCGGCACTCGTCGATCATCGACTTTGCCGCTTTTTGCAACTGGTCTAAATCAATGTTCTTGAGTGACGAGACGAGCAATTTTTCATCCAAGGCGCCCGATCCGATCATCTCGAGATAGCCGCGCCACGCGCAACGGTCTGATAGGGAGTTCGTCATCGGGCCATCGGGACTGAGCCAAACGGGCGAATTCGAAAAGTTGCGACTGAACGAGGCCTCGGCCATGGCTTGCGCTCGCAAGACACTCTCGACGTCCCACTTGTCGATGTCCGCAAGCATCGCGTCTCGCATGATTATGGCCGTACCCCCCTCTGACTCTTCGCCTTCGCTCTTTCGGACCATGACGAAACTCGGAACCCATCCAGCGCTGGTCGGCCACAGGACCGAAAACTGCAAATAGGAGAGCGCGTGCTCTTCTCGAAGGACCCTCCACATCGTCGCATTCTTTCCTACGCCGAGCGCAAAAACGGCCAAGAGTCTTGCCGCGCTCGTCGGGCTCGCTGGAGTCAATGGTTCGCCCGATAGATAGAATACAGCGAGACCGCTGTTCGCGCTGAGGGCGGGACGGGGGGGGACGTCGGCCCGCCTCGTCACTAACGGCCAAGGTTTCCATGCCTTTAGCCTCTTAGCGATTTCCGCTTTTCCTTCGCCTGATTTAATGGCTCCGCCTACGACGAACGACATGTTCTTGGCGACGTAGCACCGCGAACGCAAGACTCTTACATCGTTCGGCCTCAACTTTTCAAAGCTGCGCTCAAATCCTGTCATCGCCTTGATCCAGGGTGGATTCTTTCTGGACTTGAGAGAGGCGATCGATTGTTCAACTTCGGCATCGGTGAGCGCGCTGCGAGCGAGTACCGAAAAAAGCAGGTCGCCGGCGAGAGAGAGGCCAGCCGGCGGCACCACGAACTGGATGCGCATAAAGTCCGGCATCACG
>CAYYZP010000312.1:0-2761 GCA_964476165.1 uncultured Fimbriimonadaceae bacterium | reverse complement strand
CAGGGCGTGCGACGTCTCTGCGCACACGACACGGATCGTTTCTGTCGTTGCAAGATCGATTCCCGCAGTGCGCGAAGTCGTCGCCACCACATATCCGATAGGGGTCGCGCCAAATTCGATGGGCACGATCAAGAGGCTCCCGATGCGCTTCTTGATCGCCGCATGGGTGGCGATGCGGGCGTCGTTCCGGGCGTCTAGGATGGAGGCGAACGGCGCTCCGGAATCGATCCAACTGGTGACACCGTAACCTCGCGCAAACGAGACTTCTTCGATGATCTCAAGGTCAAAACCTTCCTTAGCGGCTAGAACCGACCTGCCGTCTTCGACGAACCAGAACGAAAGGTGGTCGAGATCGAGGGCGTCCCAAAGTTCGCGGGCGACGCGGGCCGCGATGCCCTCGGGCTCCAGCGCGCCAGTCGTCATCGTTGCGATGGAGTAGAGGAGTTCGGATTCGTTCAGCCGCCGCTTGGTCTGCTCTTGCAAAATCTGGTCCGCGACGATCTCTGCCGTAAAGTCGATGGTCTCGTTGGCCCGGCGCACCGAAGCCTCGAGTTCTAGGCTCGCGTTGTGGAAGAGCGTGAGAAGACCGACGATCTTTCCACGGGCTTTAAGGACCAAATTGGCGAACTTGCGCTTGCTGTCCGGCTGACGCAGGGCGTAGACGAGCGAGTCGGCCCGCTCGATGAGGTCGTTGTCGAACTCCTTGAGCGAGACCTCGATCGCAGCCTCTTCGATCATATGGTCGACCGTGCCGACGGCGGCACGTGCGACGAGGGCGTCTCCATATTGAGAAATTGCGTAGAGCGTCGCGCCCTCTGCGCCGCAGTAGTCTTGGATGGCCGAGGCGATGGCAGAATAAGGCTTGTTTTTGTCGCGCATCGTGCGCTCGACGATTTGGACACAGGCCTTGTCTCGCCGGGCCCGTTTTTCGAGGTCGCGCGCCGAGTCGGTGAGCGCGCGGAAACTTTCTTTGAGTTCTTCAGTCTCGGCAACTACGGTGGGGGTATGAGTCTGCTCGTAAACCTCGGTGGGGGTATCGATAGAGAGTTCTTCGATCATCGGTTTCATCAGCATATCGAGACGCTTGCGCGTGCGACGCTCTTCGATCACCGTGCGCGACTGATGGAGAACGAGGCCCGTGAGCAAGATGCCGAGCGCCTGCACGAGGATCTCGGTCGTGAAGGCGCTGCCCCCCCCCAGCATGTTGGTGCCGACCATCAGCCACGACGCGCCCAGCGGCGCCATCATCGCCGCGTTCGACTTTTTGAAGAAGAAAGCGAGCGCCATCGGCGCCGCGCTGACAAAACCAAACTGTTGGATGAGTCCGAGATCGGCCAAAAGGAGCGCGACGATCCCCGAATCGGCGACGGCCGCGAGCCCCGAGATTCCAGGGTTGCGCGCCTGTCGCTGGTCCATCACGTAGAGCAGGTACGAATACGCCGCGAAGAACAGCGAGACGCGCCAGGCGAGGTCGAAGTCCGGCCTCCCGAGCGCACCGGCGGCGGCCATAGTGCCCGAGGCAAGAACGACGCGTAGGATCAACTCAAACATGAGACTCCACTCTAGGTTTTCGGCTTGAAACCCCCGGACTGGAGGGGGGATTTGGGGTCAGGGGTCGAGAGTGGTGGGAGGGCGAGCGTCCCCGCGAGCCGCGCGCACGAAGTGAAGAGTGAGTGTTGCAGACGGATAGCAGTACATATAGTACAAAGATGCCGAATTTCATAGAAATTATGAAACTTCTATGAAACACTTGACATGCCCGCGAATTGCAGTTATTATTCGTGCAATACAAGGAGGAAACTCAAGTGATCAACAGTTCTAAGTCCCACGCCAACGTCCTTCGCCTCGCAGGAGTCCTCATCTCCTCGGTCGTCTTCATCAATGCCAGCGCAACTGCCATCTTCATCGTATCACGAGGAGTCGCTGAATCTATTGAAGCGGCTGCCGCACGAAGCCTGGCCACTCTGCACCCGATCGTCGGTACGCCGTTTAAGGCCAATGAAGGCACGAGCGATTCTGGCAGGAACGAGTTGTACCGTGGCGGGGTCCGTTCCCAGGCTGACCTGACGAAACTCGAAAGGGCTGAAGAGAAGCGGTTCCTCGAGTACGCCAGTCTCCATCCTGACGTTTTGAGCGCGGACATGACTCCCGAACGCGTGCAGGGTGGCGGTGGAGTGTCGTCCCAAGCCGGCGAAGTTGAACCTGGGGAAGGCATTTCTGGAGTCATGTCCGGAGTCGTTTCACCAATATGCTGCCCTGTGTGCCAGGGAAGAATGGTCTTCTTGGCAACTGTTCCAGGAACGCCTAGTTACGAAGCAGACTATACAGGATATCAGTGCGTAATCATGGTCTTCCAAATCTGCGTTCTGTGCCGGGTGATTGCGGTGACTCATCAAGTGGACTAGTTTGAATGTAAAGCGCGGCGACCCGACGCTGGTCAACTATCCGACGGGCGTGGACACGAGTTCCGGATACGACACAAGGGGCCGGTTCAACCAGATGGTGGACGCCACGGGCACCACCAGTTGGGCGTACAACCTCGTCGGGCAGGTGACGAACCTGACGACTCCGCAGGGCACGTTCGCGTACCTTTACAACTCGCTGGGCCAGCCCTCGACCATGACGGACGTTTCTGGGGTGTGGACCACGCTCTACGACTCGGACCACCGCGCGTACGGCCTCACCAACCCCTGGAGCGAGACCACCACCGTGCAGTTCGACACGGCGGGCCGGGTGAACCGCAAGAACCTCCCGAACGGGA
>CAYYZP010000311.1:0-4589 GCA_964476165.1 uncultured Fimbriimonadaceae bacterium | reverse complement strand
GGCGAGCGTCCCAGCGAGCCGCGCCGCAGATTTCCCATAGGACGCCCCCCCCCGCATATCAATTCGCGATAAGTCTCATGACCGCAAACGCAAAAACCGCCATAAATCCGAGCCGCACGAACCGCAGCTTGCCCATCGACTCTTTCATCCCTGGACCCCGCGAACCGATCATGACCATGAACGCGCCAGGGAGGTACACGGACGACCCTACAATCAGTGGCCAGGGAAACGGTCCCTGTAAGTTGAATGCTGGCAAGAGAGCAAGCGCCGCAACAACAAGCCCAGCGCACGCCAAAACAAAGCCTGCGCTCGTCAATCGACTGCCATTTGTCACAATCGCATTCTATCAGTTTGTAAAACACGGCCCGGCTCAACAATCCGGATCCCTCCTCCAACACCACCTTTATATTTGAGCACGAACGAGTTCGGGGAAGGCTAGGAAGGGGCCATTGCTGACTCTTGAAACTACGCCGACAACCTGCCGACCTCTTAGCGACCACCTTCAGACAGCCCCGCTCTAGGTAACCTCCACTTCTAACCAATGAACCTCGCACCGCTCATCGAATTCTGCGATTCAATGGGCCATGCACTTACCAAAAAACAGCAAGAACAGTTCACGCAATACCTAAACGCTCTCTATGAAGTTAACGAACACACCAATCTTACGCGCGTTCCAAAGGAACAAGCGGTCGTAAGGCACTTGATCGACTCTCTTCTGTGTGTCGACCAAATTCAACAAGGCGCGCGCTGCCTCGACCTTGGCAGCGGGCCTGGACTTCCCGCGTTCGCCATTGCCTGTTGGCGCCCCGATCTCACCGTAGTGGCGATGGACAGCACGAAAAAGGCCCTTCGTCCACTTGAAATGACCCCCCTCTCAAACCTTAAACCAAGATTCCACCGCGCAGAAGAGCCTGACGAGCGCGAACGGTACGATTTCGTCACTGGGCGCGCCCTCGCCCCCCTCGCCGTGCAACTAGAACTCAGCGCGGCTTGGTGTCGGGTGGGGGGATTGGTCGTCCCGTTCCGGACATCCTCAGATAAAGGCACGATCGATTCCTTCGATCCCCATCCGCTTGGACTTGTCCTGACTGAAACGGTCGAAAGAACGCTTCCGGGAACAGACGCCGCCCGCCTGTTTCCGATCTATCACAAGGCAGGCAAGACTCCGGCGCGCTATCCAAGGAAGTGGGCCGAGATTAAAGCCAGACCGATAGGAAGTTAGCGGCCCATTGCCTTGAGGTCCCCGTCCAACTGGTTGGCGAGCGAGTCTTTCTTCGTCATAACCAGCGCACGATCGACCAGTTTTCGCGACTCGTCGAATTTCTTCAGCACAAACTTTGTCTGCGCAGCACCAGCGAGAAACTTCGCGTTGCCAGGTATCCGGCGAACCGACTCGTCGCAATACTGTTCGGCCATTGTGTAGTCAGCGGCCGAAAAATAATGTCTGCTCAAATCGTATCGAATTTCCGCCTCGAGCCAAATCACCGACGGGTCTACAGTGTCGCTAGGAATCAGCGCGAGCGCCTGCTCGTAACTTCTCCTCGCCTTGTCGTTTTCTCCGAGGGCGCGGAGCGTCTTCGCGAGAAACATGTGGGACACAAAGTCGTTCGGGCGATACGCAATCAGTTTTTCAAAAAGCAACCTTGACTGTTGTAGCCCCTCGATTTGGATCGAAGACAATGCCTTTCCTGAGTCAAAATCGTAGATTGCTCTTTGCGTCGCGTTTCTCGCCGCCTTGAAGACGTTCGTGTATTGTTCATCGTTAAAGATCGTAAATCTGTTCTCCTCGCCAGTCGGTTTTGCGCCTACGAAGTACATCCACACGCCGATTCCGACAAGCAAGAGAGCGATGATCCAGCGCATTAGTTGGCCACGATGTTGACGAGTTTTCCGGGGACGACGATGACTTTTATAACGGTCTTTCCTTCAAAGTGCGGCTTTGCCTTTACCGATCCGCGCGCCGCTTGCTCGAGTTGCGGATTTGTCGCTTCGGCAGGCATCTCGATCGTGTCGCGCAGTTTGCCATTGACCTGGACCGCGATGGTGACGGTGTCGCTCTTGGCCCGGTGGGGGTCGGCCTTCGGCCATGGTTGGTTATAGGTGAACCCCTCCAGCCCGAGCCCCTCCCAAATCTCATCCGCGCAGTGAGGCGCAGCTGGCGCAAGTACCAACGCCGTCAATTCGATCATTTCACTTAGCGCTAGATTGTGGTGCGGGCTTTCAGCCTGCATCGAATCGCGCAAGTGCCCATTGACCGCATTGATGTGCTCCATCATCGCCGCAACATAGGTATTAAACGCAAACTCCTCGATGTCCTTGCTCGCTTTCGCGATCAATTTGTGCGTCTCGTGGCGAATCGCCTTCGAATTCGCATCCGACGCGACAGTTTCAATCTTCGTTCGCCAATCTTTGTCAAAAACTGGCGCAACCTCGCTCGCTAACTTAAAAAACCGCGACAAGAACCGCGAAGTCCCGACCATTCCATCGTTCGCCCACTCGACATCGGCCTCGAAAGGCGCGACAAACAACTCAAAAAGCCGCAAGGCGTCCGCGCCAAAAGCATCCACTGCTTCCTCAGGGGTAACAACGTTGCCCTTCGACTTGCTCATCCGCACCCAGCGCCACTTCAGATCCTCGGCAGGCAGAGAAGCAGCCTCTTCATAAGAGACCAAAATCCCATCCTCCCCCATCACAAGGCTTTCTCCGGAGCGCGCTTTGCGATACGGAGTGCGCCCGAGTACCTGGCCCTGGTTCTTCAGCCTTTGGAACGGCTCCTTCACCCCCACCAGGCCCGCGTCGAACAGAACTTTCGTCCAAAAACGCGCATAAAGCAGATGCATGACCGCGTGCTCTGCCCCCCCCACGTAGCAGTCCACCGGCATCCAATACCTAATGCGCTCCGGATCCCATGCTTTCGCGTCGTTGTGCGGGTCGCAGAACCGAAGGAAGTACCACGACGAGCACGCGAATCCGCCCATCGTGTCGGTCTCGCGGCTCCCAAGCCGCCCGTCAGGATCGGTGACGTTCACGAAATCCGGGATGTGCTTGAGCGGACTGCTTCCGTCGGTTGCGGGCTCGTAATGGTCAACGCGAGGAAGTTCAACGGGCAAATCTTGCTCTTTGACGAGGTGCATCGCGCCGTCTTTGTCATAAATGATCGGGATCGGGCAGCCCCAATATCTTTGCCGAGAGATCAGCCAATCGCGCAGGCGGTAGTTGACTTTCTTCTCGCCGACTCCCAGTGCAGTGATCCATTCCGTGAGTTTGCGTTGGCCCTCTTGAATGGTCAACCCACTGTATTCGCCGCTATTAATCATCACGCCGTCTTTTGTGGAGAAGGGAAGGGTCGGCAGGTCGTCAGGTTGTCGCCTAGTTGTCGTCTGGTAGTCGACGCTCGACGCTTGACGCTCGACGCCCTCTTGCCCCCCCCCCGCCCTTATCACCGCCACCACTTCCAACCCAAACTTCTGCGCAAACTCGAAGTCCCGCTCATCGTGGGCAGGAACGGCCATGATTGCACCCGTCCCGTAGCCCATCATCACATAGTCAGCGATCCAAACCGGCACGCGCTTGGCGTTCGCCGGATTGATCGCATAAACGCCCGTGAACACGCCCGTTTTCTCGCGCGTCGTCGCTTGCCGGTCCGCATCGCTCATCGTCTTCGCAGTTGCGACATAGGAATTGATCGATTCAGTGCTCGCAGAATCTGTCACTCTCAAAATCTGTGAAACGAGCGGATGCTCCGGCGCAAGAACGCAAAACGTCACCCCAAAGATCGTGTCGATCCGCGTGGTGAAAACGCGAAACGTCGCCTTTTTCTCTCGCTCCAGAATCTGAAAACTCTCATCAGTGCTCTTGATCTGCGATATCGCCGTCTCAAACTTCGCGGTCCCTTTCGCCAGGTCCATCTGCGCCTTATGCAGTTTTTCCTGGATGCGCGAGACCTTGTCGTGAGGCGTCAGATCGACCGCCCCCCCCTCCGCCGCCACCTCAGCCTTAAGCGCCTCCAGTTCGTCATCGACGCTCGACGCCCGACGCTCGACGCCCTCTTGACCCTTGACCCCTGACCCTCGACCGTCCTCCCTCGCCGCTAGTGCCATCCCAAACTCCACGCCCTCGCTACGCCCGATCCAGTTGCGCTGTTGGTGCTTGATCCCCTCGGGCCAATCGAGCCCTTCGAGGTCGTCGATCAGCCGGTCCGCATAGTCAGTGATCTTGAAGAACCACTGGGGGATCAGTTTCTTCTCGACGGGCCGGTCGCACCGCCAGCAGAGACCGCCCACGACCTCCTCGTCCGCCAAAACGGTCCTGTCATACGGGCACCAATTGACCGCCGCGTCTTTTCGATAAGCCAGCCCGCGCGAGTAAAGCAAAGAGAATATCCATTGGGTCCATTTGTAGTAGTTTGGATCGGAAGACTTGAACGATCTAGACCAATCGTAGCCAACCCCGATCAGATCCATTTGTCTCCGATAAGTGGCCGCGTACTGCTCGATCATCGGCTCGGGATGGGTCTGCTTTTTGATCGCCTCGACCTCTGCTGGCAGCCCGAATGCGTCGAACCCCATCGGGTGCAGCACGTTGTAACC
>CAYYZP010000310.1:0-2045 GCA_964476165.1 uncultured Fimbriimonadaceae bacterium | reverse complement strand
CGCCGATCGTCGGGCCGTCGGGTCCGTGGATGACGAGTCTGCCGTCTTCTGTCAGTTGGACGACGCCGAAAGTCGAGGGCTCGCTGGTACCTGATTCTGTGTTTTGTATTCCGGTGTTGCCCTCGAGCCTGATTCCGACTCGATCCATGAGGTTGCTGGCGCTGTATTGTCTTTTGATCCAGTCTGTCTCTTGAGCAATTGGAACAACATTGAATGGCTTGATCGTAAGAGTGGTTGGGGGGTGGGGGAGGGTCAATTCGCTGGTTTTTGAGGAGTTTTTTTGGGCAAGGAGGATGTCGCTCCGCTTTATCACTGTGCCGGAAAGGCTGTTGAGTATTTTTTCGCCGGCGATTCCGCCTGGGAAAGCGATGTACGTTCTCAACCCTTTCTTGGGGGGGGCGATCTTGAGGAGCGATCCTTGATCGATAGTTTTGCTTTGGTTTGTTGCGCATCTTTGGCCGTCGATCTCGAAAAACTCCGCTGCGCCGACGATGGCGACCGTCGTTCGTACTTCGATTTCAAGTGTGATTGTGCCGAGGGCGAGTTCTATGGCTGCGGATATGGGATCGTTGTTGAGGAGGGCGTTAGCGGCTCGTTGACATTCTTTGTCGAACGCGCCACCAACAGGGACCCCGAACTTTCTATAGCCGTGGCGTCCAAAGTCTTGGAGAGTCGCTGTGCCGAAGAGTTCGATGACTTTCAGCGCCATGTGGACACCTTGTAGCCGTTTTTTTCTAGGGTCGCTTTGACAAGTCGGGCGATCTCGACACAGTTCGGGGTGTCGCCGTGAACACAGATCGAATCGACGGTTTCGGCAAGTCGCAGGACTTGCTCGACAATCTCGTGTTCGTCGCTGAGGACCGCATTGGGCTGCAAGCGAGGGACCAAGTGGCCGTTTTCATGGTATCGCCGGTCGGCAAAACCCTCCTTGATGAACCTGACGTTGCACTTTTCGGCGATTTCGGCATGGTTCGTCCTTGGAAGTCCGAGAAGTGGAAGCCGCGTACGCTCCAACAGCGATTGAACCGCCTGTGCAGCCCACCCCGGTTGCACCGATGCGTTGTAGAGCCAGCCGTGGGGCTTGATGTATGACCACTCCGCGATGTCGATTTGCCGGGACAGATCGTCTGCAAGCGATTGGACTTGTTGAGAGGTTTCTAGCGTCATTGGTGATCGGCCCATTGACTTTCGATCCCCCACCCCTGGGTGCGCTCCCACCCGCACGCCAAGTGTCTTGCACGTTTCAATCGTTGAAAAGGTCAGAGCGACATTTCCAGCGTGGGAGCCACAGCAGACGTTCGCGCTCGTCGCAATTTCCAAAAGTTCCTCGTCAAAGGCAAATCCTTCTGCGACATCGACGTTGATGTCAATGGTCCTCACAGTCGCTCTCCTTGTAGCGATTCGTATTCGGTGGGGGCGATAGAATAGAATCGGACGGTGTCTCCGGCCTTGATCGGAAAGTAGGAGTCCCTGAGATCGACGATGGTCAGCGGCGTGAGGCCGATGATTCTCCATCCGCCCGGCGATCCGCCGGGATAGATCGCGGTCTGGTCGAGGGTGATAACGACCGAACCATTTGGAACGCGGACGCGCGGCGTGGCAAGCCGTTGGGTTCCGCGCAGCGCCTCGGGCAACCGGCCGAGATAAGGGAACCCTGGCACAAACCCGATTGTGTAACAAAGATAGTCCATGGACGTGTGCAGGTCGATGACGCTGGCAGGCGTTAGAGCGAGTTCGGTAGCAACGGCGTCGAGGTCCTCGCCGAGTTCATAGCAGACCGGAACGCGGTGGTTCGTACATGTGACCGAATCCACAATACGGACGGTCTCAGCCGTGTTCTGAAACGCCGCCCTATCGAACGCGGCAGGCTCGACATAGACCCCGAGCGTGTCGTATGCGGGGACGATTTCTATGACTCCAGGCAGAGACAACCGCTCAATCGCGGCGGCCAGGGTGTAAGATGGGACATCGCCTAGGTCTCGGACGATGTAGGCTGAGTCGCCAAGCGGCTCGATCCGCATGGCCATATGTTACGCCATTGATAC
>CAYYZP010000309.1:0-4142 GCA_964476165.1 uncultured Fimbriimonadaceae bacterium | reverse complement strand
CCATCAGCCGAACCTTGACGCCGGTTGCCCTCCTTGAGACCAGCGCGTCTGCGATCTTGTTCGCCCACTCGCCGTAGTCGAACGCGAAATAGAGCATAGAAACGCGGTTCTGCGCGGCTTCGATGCCCTTGATGAGCGCTTGATAAAACGGCTCGACTTCAGCGTAGAGGGTGTAGGTGGGGGTTATTGGGGAAATTATGGCCTGAATCTTGCCACGGGCGTCCCGCCCGTGAAAAGCGGGCCCGCCCCGGCCTGGATCAATATCTCCTTAGAGGCGACTGATCCGCATATAGCTGGGAAGCCCATGCCACAAAACAGAAAACCGGGCAAAATACACTCTTCAAGATGCGGCACGGGTTGGTAGCGGTCATCGATTTCGGCGGGCAGTACACCCAGTTGATCGTGCGGCGCGTGCGCGAGCAGGGCGTTTACAGCGAAATGGTGCCCTGGACCGAGGCCGCCAAGCACCTCAAAGACAAGAAGCCCGATGCCGTGATCCTCTCCGGCGGGCCGAAGAGCGTGCTAGAAGAAAGCGCCCCGACGATTGACTTTTCACTGATCGAAGGCATCCCCACACTTGGCAGCTGCTATGGGCACCAACTGATGGCACACCGGCTGGGTGGGCAGGTCAAGAAGTCTGCCGAGAAGGAATATGGGCGCCGCGTCCTGAGATCGGTGAAGAATGGTTCGTTGGTCGGCGAGATGAGGGAGATGCAGGTCTGGATGAGCCACGGCGACCAGGTGCTCGCGCCCCCCCCTGGATTCACGACGACCGCCGAAACCGAGACCTGTCCGATCTCCGCCTTTGAAAACGAGTCGCACAAGCAATACGGTGTGCAGTTCCACGTCGAGGTCTCGCACACCCCCGAGGGCAAAAGCATCTTGCGAAAGTTCTTGTTCGAGAAGGCTGGGCTGAAAGGCGATTGGACGCCCGAAAACTTCATCGAAGAAGAGTGTTCGCGGATAAAGCAGATAGTGGGGGACAAGAAGGTGCTCTGCGCGGTGAGCGGGGGCGTGGACTCATCGGTGGTCGCCGCGCTGATGACCAAGGCGCTCGGCGACCAGGTCGTGTGCGTGTTCATCGACCACGGACTGCTGAGGAAGAACGAGGCCGAGCAGGTCATCGACACATTTACCAAGGTGTTTCACCCCCACCTCGTGGCCATCAACGCACGCGAGCAGTTTTTCGACAAACTCAAAAAAGTCACCGACCCAGAGACGAAGAGGAAGATTATTGGCGAGGAGTTTGTGGTCTGTTTCGAACAGCACGCCGACGAAATAAAGGAGTGCGACTTTTTGGCTCAGGGCACGCTCTACCCGGACGTGATCGAGAGCGGCTCCCCCACCGCCGCCAAAATCAAGACCCACCACAACGTCGGTGGCCTGCCGGACTGGATGAAACTCAAGGTGATCGAGCCGCTGAGGTGGCTCTTCAAGGACGAAGTCCGCGAGGTGGGGCGCAAACTCGGGCTCCCCGACGACGTGGTGGACCGCGAGCCGTTTCCCGGACCCGGCCTCGCCGTCCGCATCCTCGGCGAGGTCACACCCGAGCGCGTGAAGATGACACAGGACGCTGACTGGATCTTCCGCACAGAACTGCACAAACACGGGCTGCACAAAGACATTTGGCAAAGTTACGCCGCTCTGCTCGACGTGCGCAGCGTCGGCGTAATGGGCGACGAACGCACTTACGAACAGCCGATCGTGCTGCGAGCGGTGTCGAGCGAAGACGCTATGACCGCGCAAGCGGTGCCGCTCCCAATGGATTTCCTCGAACACGTCTGCAACCGCATCGTCAACGAGGTCGAAGGCGTCAACCGTGTGCTCTACGACCTGACGAGCAAACCCCCCGCCACCATCGAGTGGGAATAGCCCGCGCAATTACCAGGGTGGGGGCACCAAGGCTGATTGTCCCGTAATTATCCCGTTGCCAATGGCACAAATCTTCCTGACATTAAAGAGCCATGTCGCGCTGGTTCGCCAGTTTGTCTCTGTGCCTCGTTGCGTCCGTCGCCATTGCTGACGGAAAGACGGGTACACGCACTGTTATTTTCACTGGCGAATCCAAGGTGGCATTGCCTGAAAGTTGGCTCTCGGCAGAAATACGAGGACAGGCGGTTCCGCTCGATTCAAGCGAAGAAAGACGGTCGCGCGCGATCGTAACCAGGGCGATTTCGTTATATCCCCAATCGCTCTTGGACCAGAACTTGTCTTCGGTTTTTGTCGTAAAGGAACTTTGGTTTTACGGTGTGAAATACGGCGGGACGAACTCACGCACATCGATTTACATCGCCAATCGAGGTACCCAGCAGGGCTTCACGGACGCATTCATCGCTTCGACCTTCCACCACGAACTCTCGAGCATTCTTCTGCGCAACCACCCTGAACGCCTTGACGAAGCGGCATGGCGCGACGCCAACAGGGCGGGTGACCAGTATCGCAAATCGGGCACACAGTCGCTGCTCGACGGGACTGCGGAGACGCGGTACAGCGCAAACTTTCATGTGAACGGATTTTTGAACCAGTACGGGACGTCGAGCGTGGAAGAGGACTTCAACACATTTGCCGAGGCACTGTTCTCCGGGGACGACCGGTTTTGGCGCGCGGTCGACCAGTTTTCTCGCGTCGAAAAGAAAAAGGATCTGATCGTCGCCTTCTACCAATCGCTCGACCCCCTATTCACCGAAGAATACTTCAGAGCGATCTCTAGACAGTAAAGGCTCCGGCGTATAATATCGGTTTGGAGGCCCTTTGAATAGGCAGACCACGCTTTACCTTGCGCTGTGTTGCGGTTTGCTATCGGCAACCTTTCTTGTTCCTGTATGCATAGGGCGCGAAAGGTTTCCTCCTGAGACGAAAGACGGCCGCAGCGGCGTCCGCATCAGTTTCGATTCTTCAGTGGACACGATGCCCCGTTCTTGGCGCTCACGGCGAATGGATGCCGAAGCGCATGCGATCGACAAAAGTGAAGCCGAGCGCTCTGCGAGGCTCGTCCGCGAAGCGCTCGATTTGTATCCCGTCGGTGTCCTCCAAAAAAACCTCGAAGTCGTCTACGTGCTTGGAACACTGGAATTCTATGGCGAGTCCTATTGGAACGCGAATTCAGTGGCGTCCATTTATTTGACGAACGAAGGATGGGAAAACGGATATGCGGACGAATACATCGTTGAACTCTTCCATGATTCGTTTGCAAGCATCCTCTTCACAAATTTTCCAGAAGCGCTGGACGAGATCGCCTGGACGGAAGCCAACGAAAAGGGATTTGAGTATTCCGAAAGCCCAGACGAGTCTTATTACGACGCGTATGACAATGAATATGTCGCCAAATACCTCGATCAGGGGTTTCTGAACGAATACGGCACGTACGACCTTGAATCGGACCTTTCAACTTTTGTAGCGGAGATGTTCTTGGGGGAGAGGAAATTTTGGACAGCCGTCGAAAATTACCCTCGCGTGGCGAAGAAAAAGAACCTGAAGGTCGCCTTTTACAATGCACTCGACCCCCAGTTCACCGAAGAGTATTTCCGCTCGTTGGTGAAGTGAGTAAGATCACACTGTGCCGACGCTTGAGACACTGATCAGCGAAGACCAGATCAAAGTGCGGGTCGAGGAACTTGCGCGCGAGATCGCCCAAGACTATCAAGGCGCACCTCTCGTCCTGGTCGGGGTGCTCAAGGGCTCGTGCGTGTTCCTGTCCGATCTTTCGAGGAGGCTGGGCGAAAACGTAACGATCGACTTCGTACAGACGAGCAGCTATGGGGAGGGGACATCCTCTTCCGGCATTGTCCAGATCCGCAAAGACCTGGATGAATCCATCGAAGGCAAGGACGTCTTGATCGTTGAGGACATCATTGACACGGGCCGCACCCTGACCCATTTGCTCGAACTTCTGTCAACTCGAAAGCCCAGGAGCCTCAAAATCGTGTCTTTTCTGGTCAAACCAGGAAAGAGCCCTAGTGGTACCCAGGCGAACTACGTGGGATTCGAGATCCCTGACGCTTTTGTGGTAGGATACGGGTTGGACTACCGGGAGCGGTACAGGAATCTTCCTTATATCGCGCTCATGCACGAGTAGCCCCCATCCCCTAAGCGAACCTCACTGGGTTCACACCATTGAAACTGACAACTTCACAACAAACCGT
>CAYYZP010000308.1:0-1619 GCA_964476165.1 uncultured Fimbriimonadaceae bacterium | reverse complement strand
GGGTAAAGGGTCAAGGGTAGAGGGGTCAAGGGTCGAGGTGCGAGGTGCGAGGTAAAGGGGTACAGGGGTCAAGGTCAAGGGTCCAGGATGGGTGGCTCCACTCTTCAGAGTGGTGTCCCTGGAAGTGCCGGTAGGTCGTTGTAGTTTGAAATGGTGGGGTGTAACTAGGATTGGGGCCCTATGTTAGACAAATCAGCGTGTCCTAGTCACACTCGCTCCGCAGGAGTCAACCTCAGCCAATCCGGGCGGATCGATCTTGTCCACCGTCACCGAGACTTCGACGATCATCGCGAATCGTTCAAGCACAGACTCTGCAATTAGTGCCGCGAGGCGCTCGATGGTATCAAATCGGTTGACTTCGCTGACCAAGAGCGCCGTGCGGGAAAGCAGAGCGTAGTCGACAGTGTCTTCGATCCTGTCGGTCTTGTCGGCTTGGCCGTCTACGGTGGCTTCGATATTGGCCTCGAACTCGTTGCCATAGGTCTTCTCATGACCGTAGACGCCATGAAACCCGTGAAACCTGAGCCCGTTGACCCTGACCTTGTACACGGTCGCATTTTGGCACGGACGGAGGAGGGGACACCACTCTAAAGAGTGGAGCCATCCGCGCTCTACCTGCATAACCGTCGCTCTCCGGATGCAGCCCTGGAGGTCCGCACCACAATCGAGCAAGATCCCGGTCTGCACTGGAGT
Source organism: uncultured Fimbriimonadaceae bacterium (assembly GCA_964476165.1). Classification (GTDB taxonomy): domain Bacteria; phylum Armatimonadota; class Fimbriimonadia; order Fimbriimonadales; family Fimbriimonadaceae; genus JADFMN01. Next base: position 926 of record CAYYZP010000308.1, on the reverse strand, counting down.
GCCAGACCGGGCCACCCTTGACGAGGGCAGGCGGGACGCGCGCACCACAACTGGACCCCAAAAGGGGCGCGGAACCTGCTATAATGGCGTTATAAATATTGGCGGAACCTGTTTAGGGCGCCTTGGGGCGGCCTTTTTTTGTAGGTTTTCGTCGGTGGTGGACCATGGATATTCTGAAACAACTTCAGCAGATCGCGACGGAGCGAGAGATTCCAATCGACGAACTCAAGCACGAACTTGAGATCGCGCTGGCGATCGCTTACCGAAAATACAAGGCCGCCGCTGGAGAAGTCGAAGTGCGATTGGACTCGAGTGTCCCGAGCGGTGCGGTCGTCGAGAAAGAGGTCGTCGGAGAACTGCTCGAACCCGCAACTCAAATCCAACTCGAAACGGCAAGAAAGCGAAAGGCGGACGTGCAGATCGGCGACTTTATCGATGTCGAGATCGACCCGAACACGTTTGGTCGAATCGCCGCCGCAACTTTCAAGCAGGTCCTGCAGCAAAAATTGCGCGAGGCAGAACTGCGCCGCTTGCACGACCAGTTCAGCGAAAGCGTGGGCGACGTCGTGAGCGGGATGATTTCGCGCAGGGAAGAGACGAGCGTGCTCGTCCAAGTCGGGCGGCACGAAGTAAGGTTGCCCAAACGCGAGCAGATTCCGACGGACGACTACCGCCCCAACGAGCGGTTACGCGTTTACGTTTTGAAGATCGAAGAAGGCGGGCGCGGGTTCGAGGTCATCGTGAGCCGCAGCCACCCGAACCTCCTGCGCAAACTGCTCGAAATGGAGGTGCCGGAGATCGCCGAGAACCTGGTCGAGATCATGAGCATCGCGCGAGAGCCCGGCCAGCGCAGCAAGATCGCCGTTATCAGCCACGATGAGCGGATCGACGCGGTGGGGGCGTGCGTCGGCCAGCGCGGCGCTCGC
>CAYYZP010000307.1:0-2461 GCA_964476165.1 uncultured Fimbriimonadaceae bacterium | reverse complement strand
CGATGCTCGAAAGGCTGCTTGGCGACGTTCTTTATTCCTCGCCTGAGTCCGGCCAGATGCGATTGGAAGTCACTCCCGGATACGTCCGAGAAAAACTTTCCAAGTTCGTCGAAGAGTCCGCTGCAGCAAGCCGAGTGCTTTAGCGACCGATCATACTGTGGACATGGAGTCCGGCGAAAGAGCACCGCGCGTCCATTGGGCGGTCAAGGCTTTCGTCGTTTTCCATCTGTTCGCCATCGCTACCTGGTCTCTTCCCCCACCGCCAGAGCGCGTCACGAAGCCTAGTGCAGAGTTCGTATTACGCGACACACCGAACTATTTTCTCAAGGCGAACACCGCCATTAAAGAGTCTCCCGTGCGCGACTACTTGTTCTTCACCGGGCAGTGGCAGTCGTGGGACATGTTCGCCCCCAACCCTTCGAACACGGACATTTGGATGGACGCAATCGTGACCTATCAGGATGGATCAGAGGCGCGATTCATCTATCCACGAATGGTCGGCCTCCCAATAACCGAAAAGTATTTCAAGGAACGGTACAGAAAGTTTTTCGAGAACATCAACAACGACCGTTTCAGTTACAAGTGGCCCGCCGTCGCCGAGCGGATCGCGCTCCTCTCGTACAAAGCCGCCGAAAACCCTCCGGTCAAGGTCGTCCTGGTGCGCCACTCGAAAAAAATCGCGCCCTCAGGCCAAGTCCAGAGCGAAGACTACGTATCGGTGGCGTTTTACACGCACATTATCGATACTGACCGGTTGAAACGACGGCAGGTAGGGGGATGAAAACGCTTCGTACTTTTGACCAGTGGCTCTTTGGTTACGGCTCGCCCGCTGCGATGGGGCTATTCCGCGCGGCACTTGGTGGCGTCGCGCTTATTGATCTTGCGCTGGTGCTGCCCGATTTTAACGAGTGGTACACCGAGACCGGATACGTGCCGACCGGTCAGTTGCAGATCTGGAGCGGCGGTTTCGATTTCTTCTCTCCTCTGTCGCACATTACTGACGCGCGAGTGACGGCGGTGTTCTACGCGCTGACGATGCTCGCCGCTTTTTTCACTTCAATCGGCCTTTTCACGCGCGTGTCGTCCATCGCGCTCTTGGTGGGGGTCGTGTCGATCCATCACCGATGTCCAGACATCCTGCACTCCGGCGATTCGTTGATGCGCGTGATGCTCTTCTATCTTGCGCTTGCACCTTGCGGCCTCGCGTTTTCCGTCGATCGCAGGATTGCAATTGCACAGGGTGCATCGCCACAACAAAGCGTTTCGCTATGGCCACAGCGCATGATGCAGGTGCAACTCGCGGTTATGTACGTGACGACGGTCTGGCACAAATCGTTTGGCGCGACGTGGCTTGATGGGACCGCGACCCACTATCCACTCAACTTGGCTGAGTTCGACCGATTCTCTGTGCCGGCGTGGTTCGACGCACAGCCGATGCTCGCGATCTCGACTTGGGGCACTCTGTTGGTGGAACTCGCGCTGGGGACATTGGTGTTCTCAAAGGTCTTTCGAAAGCCGGTCGTCATCGCCGGGCTCGTGCTCCATGCAGGCATCGAATACCAGTTCAACATCCCGATGTTCGCTCTCATCGTGACTTCGTGCTACATCGTCTACTATGAAGGAGAAGAGGTCGATGCCTGGATCAAGAAGGTGGGGGATCGCCTCAAGGTTCGGAGTTCGGTTAAAATGGAGGACGCCCAAGGATGAAAAATCTCAAGCGGATACTAAAGTTCGGTAAGCCCAAGCCTGGGCCGGTCACGATCAGCAAGTCGTACTACTTGACCGTGCTCGCGGGCCGTGCGCAGATGCCGACGCTGCTCAGTGTCGTCAACCCGAAGGGCGAGGGGGGGGCAGTCGTCGGAATGGGCGTGCCGCTCGCGGTGGGGGCGTCGAAGTCGGACCTCGGGCAGCCGATGGAGCGCGGCGCTTATGCGCTCTCGACCACCGACCAACTCACGGTCCTCAAGATGTACGTCATGCCGAAACAGGAAGCGGGCTTCGATCCGTCGGCGTTTGTGCGTTCGGACGCCGTCAAGAACATGGACAAGGAGGTCCTGCTGCGCATCGAGGCGACCTGGATGCTCGCGCAGTTGACTTTCGAGTCCTACGACCCACAGGCGTACCCTGCGCTGGACTTTTTCTTGTCGGTCGCCCAAAGACTTGCTTTGCTTACGAATGGGGTGATCACAGACCCCGTCAGCCAGACGTACCGCTTGCCGGAAGCGGTCGTGCGTTTGCGGCCTGATGGGGTGGGGGTGCTCGCTCCTGAGCACGTCGATGTCAAAGTCCGCCCGATCGAATCGGGTCTCCACATGTACACGCTCGGACTGAGCAAGTTCGACCAGCCGGAAATCGAGCTGTACGGCGTGTCCCCCACCGCACAGACGGACGCGGTGCGGTTTCTCTATGGGCTCGCGCAGTCGGTATTAGGGGGGGGGGAGACTGGAGCCCGGCGCCGAGG
>CAYYZP010000306.1:0-4321 GCA_964476165.1 uncultured Fimbriimonadaceae bacterium | reverse complement strand
TTTTTTACAACCAGGCCGTCATGTCCGCGCGCGGTATACCGCAGATTGCGGCGGTGCTAGGCTCGTGTACAGCGGGGGGGGCATACGTCCCCGCCATGTCCGATGAGACTGTGATCGTGCGCAGCCAGGGCACCATTTTTCTCGGCGGCCCCCCCCTGGTGAAGGCCGCGACAGGCGAAGAAGTGACCGTCGAGGACCTCGGCGGCGCCGACGTCCACACGCGCCTCTCAGGTGTCGCCGACCACCTCGCCGACGACGATGCCCACGCGCTGGAGATCGTCAGGAACATCGTGGAGAACCTGGGCAGTCGGTCAGATCGGTCGGATCGGACAGATCTGACTGATCCGGAGGAGCCCGCCTACCCCACCGAAGACCTCTACTCGCTCGTCCCGAGCGACAACAAGACTCCGATGAACATGCGCGAAGTCTTGGCCCGCTTGCTGGATGGTTCGAAGATGCACGAGTTTAAGGCTCGTTACGGCTCCACTCTGATCTGTGGGTTTGCGCGGATCTTCGGCCACCAGGTGGGGGTGCTCGCAAACGACGGCATCCTGTTCAGTGAGTCAGCGCTCAAAGGCGCGCACTTCATCGAACTCTGTTGCCAGCGCCGCATACCACTCGTCTTTTTGCAAAACATTACCGGCTTTATGGTTGGTCGAAAGTATGAGAACGAGGGCATTGCCAAGAACGGCGCAAAACTTGTAACGGCCGTAAGCACCGCAAACGTTCCGAAGTTCACAGTCATCGTCGGCGGCTCGTATGGCGCAGGCAACTATGGAATGTGCGGACGCGCGTTCCAGCCGCGCCAACTTTGGATGTGGCCCAACGCCCGCATCTCCGTCATGGGGGGGGAACAAGCCGCCAACGTCTTGCTCACTGTTAAGATGGACCAGATGGCTTCTCAGAACCCCCTCTCCGCAAGCGGGGAGGGGGCAGGGGGTGGGGGAAAAAACAACTCTCAAAAATCCACAACCCTCGACCCTCGACCCTCGACCCTTGACCCTGCGGAGCAATCCGCCTTCAAACAACCAATCCTCGACAAGTACGCGATGGAGTCCTCCGCATACTTTTCTTCCGCGCGCCTCTGGGACGACGGCATCATTGACCCAATCGACACCCGCCGCGTCCTCGCGCTCGGAATCGAAGCCGCCCTAAACACACCAGTGCCCGAGGCTGGGTTTAGTTTGTTTAGGATGTAGCCCCCCTTCCCCTTGCTTGAATGTTCGTGCAGGGGGAGTGGTCACTCTCACTTCGTCCGCACGATCTCGTTGGTCACGTTCTCGTTTCCCATCCCGAAGTCGATGTTGTGGAACACCGCCGCGCGATTGACCAGCGAGAGGTCTGCGACTGAAAACCAGATCGTGCCCTCGGTCCAAAGGTCGTCCCTACTTTTTGTAGACATAAATGTGAACGTGAACTTGTGAGCGTCCCATTCCCCCACCTTCTCTGTTCCGACGTACTTGGCCCTCACTCCCCCCACCTCATATTCTTCTCCGACCTCAAGCGGCGATTTAGGGAACAGAAACCCAGCGTACAGACCGGCGCTTGGTCCGCCATGATCCCCGCCCCGGCTGGCGAACTTGCCATCGAGGGAGTAGACCTGCTCTTCGTCCGGAACCTGCGCTTGGATTCCCGGTTCCGATTCGCCGTCGACTGTTGCCTTGGGCTCGTCATTGGCGAGGTCAAGAGTGACCCTTTCGCCATCGACCTTCTTAACGGTGATGACGGAGTTCCAAGTGATATTCAGATCGACCTCGCCCCCACCCATGTCGGCTTTGTGCCTGTTTACAGTCGTGTAAGTCCCCTTTTGGCCGACGACCGGCTTCCATTCAAACTTGGTCTTGTCCGTGGGCATCGCGCTGACGACGAGAAATGAAAAAACGAGTTGAATCATGGTCTGTTCCTATGCGTAAATGAATACGGGCGACTGAATCACAAAGTTCCCTGCACCCTGTACGCTGCACCCCAAACCTCTCTCTCTTCACTCAAACCGATAATGCCCGACGACCTTCCACTTGCCCAGAACGTCCTCTTCCTTAGTCGTCGAGATGTTGTGAACGACCATGAGGTTTCCCGATCCCCCCACCGAGTCGGTGACGATCCCGACATGGTCCAGGCCGTTGTCGAGAGTCCAGCAGACGACATCGCCCTTCTTCCAGTTCCCGTTCGCGTCTAGTGACAATGGCAACGACTTGCCTTTGCGCTTGAAAAAGTCCGCCAAGTTTTTCACTCGGCGATGGTCGATGTTCGTGTCCGTTGCCAGACCGCGTAGATTTCTATCCTTGTGAACAAGAACCTGCAGATCGTAGGCCGCAAGTCGAAAAGCGCGAACGACAACGTCGGTACATGCGCCACGGTCCTTTGCCACGTCGCCGTTCGGATAACCAATGCGCTGATACGAAGCGTCGTACCGAGCCGGATTCACAAGTTGCGCTCGCGCACCAGCGACGATCTTCTCCGCCGTCCCCGTCGCAACCCAGAGCAATACGATCGCGATGAGCATCTGAGAACTCCTACGCCTTCACGAGTTCGATTGTTCGCTTGTGCTTTGAAGAGAAGTCGCCCATTGATCCCGCCATCTTGTCCTCGCTTTGTGACTCCAGATTGATCAACATTCCGTCTGCGAGGCGCACCCAGTACTTGCTCGTGCCTACAACGCTTCCGTCAATCTCACTTCCGCCGCCGAAAGAGAGTGAGTACGAACCTCTTTTCACGGCCTCGATCACGACCGCGCGGTCCTTTCCTTTACCCGTGAACTCCGTAACTTTGAAAGTGGTCTTTATTTCGCCAGTCGAGCTACTATCGCCACCGCTCGATGAGAAAGTTGGTGGTTTATTCTTAGTTTCCCAACTCGTGCCGATTGTGACTTCCCCGTCAGGAAGCGACAGTTCCTGCAACGCGGCGTCCTTGTCAGAGTTCATGGTCTCCTCCATCGCGGCCATTTGGTCACCGACAAGCGCGCCGATGTCTTCGATCTTGTACTTGCGAATCTTGCGGGACGCACTGACCTCGTAACTGACGGTGAGACCCTTTTGGCTGAAGTCTGCGGGAGTGTGCTGGTCGTCGCCCTCGACTTTTGCCTCGAACTCCGTGACCTTGCTCCTAAGTCTGTACCAGCCGCCGCTATCGGTCAATACCTCGATCACTTCCGTGCTCTTAGTGGTCGTCTTCATGAGGTTTCCCATACCGTCAGATTCGAATACCGACGTTGTGCGATATGAAAACTTGTCGCCGACGATGAGATTGAGCTTCACGGTGTCGGTCGGGGTCGGCGTCGATAGGAAGAGGGCACTAAGAAGGAAAGCGCTCGATGTCATGTTGGTTACCTGGGCTTAAGAACCATGCCGATCGCGCCAAGAGTTCCGTCTTTGGGCTCTGGTAGAGTGAAAAGTCCTCTACGCCTTGACTCGGCGTAGGGGACTGGCTTGATTTTGCAATAGGCCAATGCATCAGTAGTGTCGTCGTTCCTCCTCCGTACTGCTGAGGCATGAAGGCATACTTCTCCTCTCCCGATTGCATCGGGACAAGAGAGGAGGGGGGGGGCCCTACGCGACCGAAGCGCGGTTGCGGAACTTGTGTCCGACGTCCGATCCAGAAGTCCGGCGCGGACCGCGTCTGCGGTCCGAACTCTTGGACCGAGGAGCGGAAGATGACAATGTCAGCAACGACCGCTTCGAAACCGGTATCGACGACTGAATCAGTTTCTCGATGTCCAGAACCTCTCGGCGCTGGTCAGGAGTCACAAAGGTCACAGCGTGACCGGTCGCACCTGCGCGGCCAGTCCGACCGATGCGGTGGACATAGTCCTCGGCGCACTTGGGAACGTCAAAATTCAGCACCATGCCGATTTCTTTCACATCGATCCCGCGCGCGGCGATGTCGGTCGCGACCAAAACGCGATAACGGCCAGACTTGAATCCCGCGAGCGCAGATCGCCTTTGCTCAAGTGTCCGGTCAGCGTGCAGTTCGGCGGCCTCGTGGCCGTTGTTGCGGACGATCCTTGCCAACCGCCGCGCTCCGTGCCGCGTGCGAGAAAAAACAAGAACCGAATCGTCGAAGTCGTTGAGGATGCGTTTGAGCATCGCCGTCTTTTCATCCTGCTCGACGACGATGAGTTCCTGCGTAACATCTTCTACCGTAGACCCGGAGCGCGAAACTTCTATCTTCTCTGGCTCATAAAGATACTGACGAGCCATTTTCTCGATCTCCTTTCCGAAAGTGGCGGTAAAGAGCATCGTCTGGCGTTCATCCGGAGTCTCGGCGACGATCCGTTTGATCGCAGGCGCGAATCCGATGTCGAGCATCCGATCCGCCTCGTCCA
>CAYYZP010000305.1:0-2306 GCA_964476165.1 uncultured Fimbriimonadaceae bacterium | reverse complement strand
ACGCGGGCCCTGATCTCGCCGCTCTCGGGAGTGTTGTAGACGAGGTAGGCGCCGTCCTCTTTAATCGTTCCGCGCTTGAGGGTCTTGAGAAAAGCGATGACTTCTTCGCGCGTCATGCCGAAGTGCCTCTTGAAGCGCGACATGACGACATCGTCCGTGCTGACGTGCTCAACTAAAGATGCGTTAGTCAGGCAGTACTTGTTAATGAATGCATTAGGCTCGACCTGGGCCGAGACCAGCGAAGTCATAAAGACAGCCGCGATACTGACAACGAGTGCAAGACGCAAACCACGCATATAACTACCTCGGGGCGAACCCCACCATCCTCAAACGTTCAGCCTGGCCAATCGGCCAGAAGCAATCCAAATACAGCACAGAACGTGCCGTACCTGTCCGATCATCATACACTAACTAGGGGTCAAGTCCGCAAGTGAGGCCGAAAACGAGCCCAAAACCAGCGAGATTACGGGCTAAAACTCCTCTTCCCGGACGATCCGGTTTCTGCGGGCGCGCTCAATGACCTCGAGGGCGTCTTTAGCGGCGTTTTGCTCGGCGTCCTTCTTGCTCCTCCCGTAGCCTTCGCCGAGGATCTCGTTGTCCAGCAGGACGGAGACTGCGAACCTGCGCTCGTGGTCTTGGCCAAACTCCCTCGTGACCCGGTAGTCGGGGGTCTTGCGCCAGTTCGCTTGGGCAATCTCTTGGAGTTTGGACTTGAAGTCGTTGGGGTTCACGTCTCCTTCGCTCGCGCGCTTAAGGAACGGGTGCAACTGCTCGAGGACGAACCAGCGGGCCTTTTCCATCCCAGACTCGATGTAGATCGCCCCGACGACCGCCTCGAAGACGTCGCACAGGATCGAAGGGCGGGAGCGTCCCCCTGTCGACTCCTCTCCTGAGCCGAGCATCATATGGGAATCGAGACCGAGTGTGAGCGCTGCTTCGGCCAGTGGCCCTTCTTGCACGACGCTCGAACGCGCTTTGCTCATGACGCCCTGGTCCCATTCGGGGTGGTGCTCGTAAAGATATTGGGCGACGACGAGACCGACGACGGCATCGCCGTAAAACTCGATCCGCTCATAACTTTCCGCGATGGCGTTTGGCGTTGCAGACCGGTGGGTCATTGCCAGTTTGAACAACCCTTCGTCTTTGAGGGGCACGCCTTTGGGAATCATGCTTAAAGTTTTGATAGCGCCGTTTTAATCCTTGCGACCCCTTCGACAATAGCATCGTCGCTCGTCGCAAAACTCATCCGTAGGTGGCCAGGACCGTAGAAGACGGAGCCCGGGATCGCGGCGACCTTTGCTTCGTCGAGCAAATACTCGGCCAAGGCCGTGTCGTCTTTGATTTTTCCGCCAATGTACGCTTTGAACTCGGGGAAGACGTAGAACGCGCCCTTTGGTTCAAAGACATTAACTTTTGGAACGTCTCTCAAAAGCCTGACGATGAGGTCTCGGCGGCGCTCGAAGATCGCGCGCATTTTTTCGATCTCACTTCGAGGGAGGTTGAGGGCCGCTATCGCGCCTTCCTGGCTGAAAGTCGTCGCGCCGCTCGTCACTTGGTCTTGGAGGTCGGTCATCGCCTTAATGACTTCGAGCGGCGCTCCGGCGAAACCGATGCGCCAACCGGTCATGGAGTAACTCTTGCTGCACCCGGAAACGGTCACTGTGCGATCCCTGGTCTTCTGCGAGAGCGTCGCCGGACTGACATGCTTGTCTCCATAAGTCAAATGCTCGTAGATCTCGTCGCTGATGATCCAGAGGTCGTGGCGTTCTGCGATGTCGCAAATCTGCTTGAGCGTGTCGAGCGGGATCATCGCTCCGGTCGGGCTGGTGGGGGTGTTGACAATCATCGCGCGTGTGCGGGGTGTTATCGCGTTTGCTATCTTTGTTGGATCTGGGACAAAATCCTGCTCCACGCATGTCGGAACGATCACTGGTTTTCCTCCCGCCAGCAAGACTTGCGTCTCATAAGTCATCCAGAACGGTGCGAGGAGGATGACTTCGTCGCCTTCGTCGATGAGGACTTGGAGGGCGTTATAAAGGACCTGTTTGCCGCCTGTCCCGACGATCGTCTGCGGCGGCGGATAATCGAGCCCGCTGTCGCGCTTGAACTTTTCGCTGATGGCCTTGCGGAGTTCGGGGAGGCCCGGTGTTGGCGCGTACTTTGTCTTTCCTGCATCGAGCGCTTGTTTTGCGCGTTCCACAATCGGTGTCGGCGTATCAAAGTCAGGCTCACCTGCGGCGAACGAGAGAACGTCGATCCCTTCGGCGACCATCTGCTTGGCCCTCATCGTCATGGCGATCGTCGGC
>CAYYZP010000304.1:0-3110 GCA_964476165.1 uncultured Fimbriimonadaceae bacterium | reverse complement strand
TAGATCGCGAGCAGTCTCCTGACCCGCTTCCTTTCTGTCTTGCTCAATTCGGCCTCTTGGTTAAGACGCCGCTGCTGGCTTCCGCTCTTGTGGAAGGCCATGTGACCGTTGTACGCTTTGCGGCGCATGATCTTGCCAGTCCCGGTTATCTTAAACCGCTTGACTGCCGTCTTCTTTGTCTTGAGTTTTGACATTTTTCTTTTTCCCGGACACTGGATTGATGACCACGACCATCTCTCGACCGCTGAGCACCGGATCCTTGTCCGCCTTTCCGTAGTCTTCGAGCGACTTGCAGATCGCTATGATCTTGTCCCGACCGATCTCCGGATGCGCAAGTTCCCTAAAGCGGAAGGCGCAGGTGACGCGCACCTTGTCTCCTTCCCCCAGGAACCTGATGGCCTTCTTGACCAGCACGTTAATATCGTGCGTGTCCGTGCCAGGCCGTAATTTTACACCTTTAACCTCTTGGACCCGCTTCTTATGGTCCTTTTTGGCCTTTGCCTGTTCATATTTGTGCTTGCCGTAATCGACGATCTTGCACACGGGGGGATCGGCATTGGGCGCGACGAGCACCAGATCGAGGTCGTGTTCTTTGGCTTTTGTTAGGGCTTCGCTGCTCGTCACAACACCGAATTGGTGTCCGTCAGGCCCTAGGAGTCGCACGTCGTTGAGGCGCAACAACCGCTCGTTGATCATCGGAGGCGGTTCGCGCCTCGGTCTCTTGCCCTTCCCTCTTATCGCACTTCTCCTGAAATCATTTTCTCGACCATCAGACCATATTATAGCCCGTCCCATTGGGGCAACCAAACTACGCACTCCGAACCGATGGGTATTCTCCATTGTCGGTCGGTTGTTCACCGGCCGTTCTTTTGGACAGACCTGTGTTAAATAAAGACTCGAAAGTGTGCGTCATCGGTGCAGGGACCATGGGCAGCGGGATCGCCGCCCACCTCGCCAACGTCGGCATGGACGTCACGCTCCTCGACCTGACGGACCAAAGCGTCAGGACCGCGTTCGACAAAGCAAAACAGGCGCGGCCTCCCCATTTCTACATCCCCGAAACCGCAAACGCTATCCGACTCGGGTCGATCGAGAACAACATGGCGTGGGTTTCAGAGGCCGACTGGATCTGTGAGGCGATCATTGAAAAGTTCGACGCTAAGCGTCCGCTGTTTCGGCAGATCGAAATTCTGACCAAACCCGGCGCCATTGTGACCACGAACACCAGCGGACTGGAGATCGGCCGCTTGGCCGAAGGGCGCTCCGCAGAGTTTCGTCGAACTTTCATGGGGACGCACTTCTTCAACCCCCCCCGATATCTGAAACTTTTGGAACTCATCCCGACCTCGACCACTGTGCCGGAAGTGGTCGAAGCAACTACGAGGTTCTTGGAAGACCATGTTGCCCGACGCGTGGTCGTCGCCAAGGACACACCGGGATTCATAGCCAACCGGTTCGGAATGTGGTCTATGTTCAACGCCGTCCACGTCGCCGAAAAACTGGGATTGAGCGTGGAAGAGACGGACGCCATCACCGGCCCGTTCATCGGCCGCCCCAACAGCGCAAGTTTTCGACTGAACGATCTCGTCGGGATCGACATCATGCAGGACATCGCGCGCAATTTGATCGAGCGGTGTCCGCATGATCCCTATATCAAGCAATTGGCTAAACCAAGATCGATCTCCTTTCTCATGGAAAAGGGATGGATCGGTGAAAAGTCCGGTCAGGGCTACTTTCGCCGCGAAGGAAAGGAATTCTTTTCGCTCGATCTCAAGACTGACGCCTATCGCATGAAACGCGACGCCGATTTTGCTTCGATAAGGCGTCTCCAGAAGCTGCCGTTGGGCGAAAGAATTTCGACCGCACTTGAATTGCGCGACCCGGTGGGGGAGTTCTTGCGCGAATATCTGATCCCGACACTTCAATATGCGGCTTATCTCAAAGAGGAGATCAGTCACAGCGTCGAGGACTTCGATCGTGTCATGAAATGGGGGTTTGGTTGGGAAGCCGGCCCGTTTGAACTCCTTGAAATGATTGGTGCCGCAAAGTCAGGCGTTTCCAGCCGGCCGTTTTATCACCAGGGAGCAGTGCTTGGTTTCAACGGATCGTACGTAAACGCGAAGTGCGAGCCGCAATACGCTGTTTTGACCGACTTTCCAGTCGTTTCGGAACAGGAACTATTCCGTGTGCGCGACATGGGCGACGGCGTCCACGCAGTCTGCGTCACCAATAAGATGGGCGTGTATACGCCTGTGCTGATCCACTCGCTCACGTCCTATCTTGAATCTGGTAAGTCGAATCGCATCGTCCTGACAAGCGAGGCACGCGTGTTTTCTGCGGGTTTCGACCTCAAGTTCATAAGTGACGCCGTTTCGCGCGAAGATTGGGAACTGATCGACAGTGAACTTAAAGCGTTCCAGTATTTGGGGCTCACTCTACGGCTGATCCCGAGTTGCGCGGCGATTTTCGGGACGTGCCTGGGTGGGGGACTCGAGATGGCTATGAGTTGTAGCGTCATCGCTGCCTCGCCGGAGACTCAGATCGGTTTGCCCGAGTCTCGAGTCGGCGTCATCCCGTCGGGTGGGGGGATCGCCATGATGCACACGATGCACCAGGGTTCGGCTAAGGCGCTCGTCGAAGCCGCGAAAAGCCTCGTACTCGGGACGATCACGCGGTCCGCTGACGAAGCCCGCAAGAAAGGACTAGTCCGCGAGACTGACGTTACCGTCTACCATCCCGACCGTCTCTTGACCGAGGCGAAACGGCTCGCGCTCTCGGCTTCCGTCGTCACACTGCCCGCTTGGGCGGCTGTCGAGGGGCCCGTAATCGGGATGATTGAGCGCTTTCAAGAAGAACTTTTCAAATCGGGTGAACTGACCGAGCACGACAAGACCATCGGCGACAAGATCAAACAGGCGATCGCCAAAGCCGTCTCGTTCGAAGACGCGCTGGACAAGGAGCGTGCAGGCTTTGTCGATCTTCTTAAAGACGGCCTGACTCAAAACCGGATCAAGCACATGATTGATAATGGCAAGCCGCTTCGCAATTAGAACATGAAGATTTTGTGTCCTATCAAGAGGGTCATCGATCCGTATGCGAAGGTGAAACCG
>CAYYZP010000303.1:0-2972 GCA_964476165.1 uncultured Fimbriimonadaceae bacterium | reverse complement strand
AGAGGTGACCCCCCCCGATTTCAGCGCGCGCCCGGTCGCTCCCGTGTCCCCCACCGCAGCCAGCAGAAGGTGCTCTGTCGAAACATATTGGTCGTCCAATTTGTCGGCAATTGAAAACGCTTCGTTGAACAATGTCTGAAGCCGGTTGCCGATGCTCGATCCGTGCTGGGCCGCGCCAGAGACCTTTGGGGCGCGCTCGAGTTCCTTGGTCAATTCGTCGATGACCTTGCTGGCCCGGGCGCCGATCTTCTCGAGCAGCGAGCCGGCGACGCCACCCTCCTGCTTCAGCATTGTCACGGCCATGTGCTCAGGCTCAATGGCCTGGTGGCTTTGCTCTGCCGCCAGTTTCTGAGCCTTCTGGAACGCCTCTTGCGCCTTCAAAGTGAGTCTGTCAAACCGCATTTCTAATTGAGCCTCAGACTGTCAAGTGACTTGCTTGTTACTATTATAACGGAGGTCTGATAGGTTCCGTTCCTAGCAAAGGGACCATTTTCTTGGATTGGGAGGGCGAGCGTCCCCGCTAGCCGAGCCGAGCCGCAAGGTTTCGGATCAAGGGTGGCTCCACACTTTAGAGTGGTGTTTCCCCGCCGTTGAGAGCCGAGATCAACTCCCGTTCCTGTTCGTCGAACTCAGGAAAGATCGTGTGAACGTGCGGCGTGGGATAATTGATCCTCGCTTCGCAAAAGCCATCCCCGAGCAACAGAGACTCGACAGAAGAAAGGTCGCCGCGTACGATCAAGAAATTGTGCTCATCGAGCGTCACGCTCGAACCGTTTTCGCAGGTCACAGTAAAGTTGTGTCGCGGATCAGACTCGAGCATTTCTTGGAACCGTTCAGTGATCGTGCGAAGAAATGATGTGGTAATCGCGCACGACTCCGCTCGGAAATTATCGGTGTCTCCTCGCACCTCATACACGCAACGAACATCCCCCTCCCAAAGGGACACGATGTCAAGCATCAGGGCAACAGGGCTTTCGTCGGTGGCCACGACCAGTCGTCCATATTGGATTTCATAAGCGCGTTGGGGTGGGGGCGGCACGAGCCCGTTCTTCGATTGGACCAAGACTTTGACCCTCCGCATTCGCTCCATCTTACTTTCCAATGCAGAAATCGGCGAAGATACGCTCGATCACGTCAGGCGCAGCCGTCTCTCCGGTCACCTCGCCCAGAAGATTGATGGCCGCCCGGAGATCGACCGCCGCCAGGTCGTCAGGAACTACGTCAGCGAGAGTCTTACGGGCATGCGATACCGCTTCGACAACCGAGTGCAAAATGGGCTCGTGCCTCTGGTTCAAGACAGGCACGTCGTTCTCGTCCCACTTAATCATTTCCAGCACCGCCGAAACCAACTCCTCCAGTCCGCTCCCGAGAGTCGCCGAAACAGCCATGCCGCGCCCCCCTTCAGAAGCAAGATCGCACTTGTTGGCGACGATCACCACAGGCCGTTCGATCACACCCATCTGCACATCATCGTCCTGCCCCCACCCGACCGCAGAATCGTAGACGTACATCACAAGATCGGCGTTCTCCAACGCAGACATTGTGCGCGTGACACCCAAAGATTCAATCGAGTCAAGAGACGACCGAATGCCGGCAGTATCGACCAAATGCACAAGTCTCCCCCCCCAAGAAACAGACTCTCCAATCGTGTCTCGCGTCGTCCCTGGAAATGGAGTGACGATCGCTCGGTCTGCCCCCACCAAAGCATTAAAGAGGGAAGACTTGCCCGCGTTCGGCAGACCTACAATCGCGACCACCAGCCCTTCACGCACGATCCGGCTCGCCCCCCCGTGTGATAACAGTCCAAGAAGAGCAGAGTGCGCGGAGGCACAATAGCCATCGACTAACGACCGGTCCACACCGCCAATCTCTTCGCTAAAATCGGTCGACGCCTCGACAGCAGCGAGCGCAGAAACCAGCAAGTCGCGCACCTCGCCCAACGAAGATCGAAACTCACCCAGACGCAAAGAATTGGCCTGCCGAAGTTGCGCATCGGTCCGCGCCGCCACAGTGTCCCGCACCCCTTCAGCCTCGGTCAGATCGATCCGCCCGTTCATAAAAGCCCGGAGGGTGAACTCGCCGGGATCGGCCAGCCGCGCCCCCAAAGACACGCAGGCATTCACCAGGCTGTTGAGCGAGGCCGGGGAGCCGTGAACAGAAAACTCCACAGACTCTTCGCCGGTATACGAGTGACCCGAAGAAAAGGGAAGGGCGAACCCATCGTCGCCGTTGACAAGCCGACCATAAGTCGCCACTCGCGGTACCACCGGTGAGGGCCAACCCATGAACAACGACGACGCAATAGACCACGACCGCGGACCAGACAGGCGCACAACCGCAACCGCTCCGCCGAGCGCGGTGATCGGTGCAACGATGGTCTGTGCCATGCGGTCCAAAGTCATTAGTTAGAAGAATAGCCCTCCGGCAGGGCTAAAATAATGCCGATGAGACTGTTCCTGGACACAGGCGATGTCGAAGAGGTCCGAAAAGCCGCCACATGGGGTGTGATCGATGGCGTGACAACCAACCCGACTTTGATCGCCAACAGCGGAAATGGCTTCCGCGAAACGGTTCTCAAAATCTGCGAACTCGTGCCCGGAGGCGCGATCAGCGCCGAGGTCGTTGCCACCGACTACGACGCGATGCTCAAAGAAGCGCTCGAGATTTCGAGGTGGCACAAGCAGATCGTGGTCAAGGTGCCGCTGATCGAAGACGGAGTGAGACTCGTTCGCACATTAAGCGATAAGGGCATCCGCACAAACGTCACTCTCGTTTTCAGCGTGACACAGGCGTTGCTCGCCGCAAAGGCTGGCGCGACCTATATCAGCAATTTCGTGGGCCGCGTCGACGACTTGAGCGGCGACGGCATGGCGGCGGTCGAAGCCACAGTCGAAATGGTGGAGGACTACGGGTTCAGCAGTCAAGTGTTGGTCGCCAGCGTCCGGCACCCTCAGCACGTCGCCGACGCCCTG
>CAYYZP010000302.1:0-2832 GCA_964476165.1 uncultured Fimbriimonadaceae bacterium | reverse complement strand
TCGTTCGAAGAGGACATGAAGGAGTCGACTCTCGCAAGTTGTCAGTTGCCTGCCATGATCCGGTCGCGATCCGAGTCAGGGCACTACGGATGTTGGAAGGGGGCGGTCATCATCAAGCACGGACCGGACCGACTCGTGCTTCAAGTTTTGGACAACAGCGTCATCCCCGACCGTGTCGAACTTATGTTCAATCTCATTGGCGCGGAAGGGTCTCAAAGCGCGGGCCGGATGTACAACGACGACGGTTCAGTCATTGGGGGTTCGGACGTGAGGGCGAAGCGAATCAGAGTGCGGGCTGTGACGAAGGACGTGTTGGCTTCGAGCGTCGAGGGCACTGTACTGTTCGTGGTGGACGTCACACGCACGCTCTATCGCACGGCCTAGCCTGATCTCCTAGTGGGCCATAATCAAGCTAGCGAGCCTATGGGCCTGGCACTTTCACGCACCGTACCAAGCGAATTAAGCGGCATTGCTGCGAAGGTTGAGCAGGGCGTTCGGCTCTCGGCCTCTGACGGGCTCTTGCTTTACAAGCATCCTGACCTCGGCGCGATCGGTGCGATGGCGAACAAGGTGCGCGAGCGGCTGAACGGCGACACGACTTATTTCGTGCGCAACCAGCACATCAACTACACGAACATCTGCAACAAGTTCTGCAAGTTCTGTTCGTTTTACGCCAAGAAGGGCGGGCCGGACCCGTATGAGATGACGCTTGCTGAAGTGCGGGAGAGGTTGGAGTGGCACAAGGACGTCGAGATTACGGAGGTCCACATGGTGGGGGGGATCAATCCGCGACTTCCCTATTCGTACTACATGGACCTAGTGCGACTGGTTAAGGAAGTGATGCCGGGCGCGCAGGTGAAGGCGTTTACTGCCGTTGAGATCGAGCAGATTGCGTTGAAGGGCAAAGTTTCTATTGAGCAGGCATTGCGCGATCTGATGGATGCGGGTCTCGACTGTCTGCCGGGTGGGGGGATCGAGATTCTTTCCGACCGGGTGCATCGCGCGTTGTTCGGTCGCAAACTGAGCGGCGAAGAGTGGAAGGCTGTGGCGCGCGCGGCGGCTTCTTTGGGTTTGCCACAGTATGCGACGATGCTCTACGGGCACATTGAGACGCTTGAGGAGCGCGTGGAGCACTTGGTACAGTTGCGCGAACTCCAGGACGAAGTCGGGAACTTCTTGTCGTTTACCCCCCTTTCGTTCCACCCGGAGAACACTGAACTTTCGGACGTGAAGCCTTTGACGGGGCAGAGCGATCTACGGAACATCGCTGTTAGCCGCTTGATGCTCGACAACTTTCAACACATCAAGTCGTTTTGGATCATGAACTCGGCAGAAGTGACCCAGGCCGCCCTGTGGTATGGGGCGGACGATTGCGACGGGCTCGTCCATGAGTATGAGATCACTTATAAAGAAGGGGAGTTTGGGAACAAAAAGCAGGTATTGACGCGGGATAACATGCGTCACATGATCTTGGAGGCCGGTCGAGTGCCCGTCGAGAGGGACTCGCTTTACAACGTGGTCGTGCGGGATGAGGCTGTTGATGGTCGTGCGAAGTTGATTCCTCTGAGCGTCGCGCGCTCGTGAGTTTTTTTGTGGTGCGGGCGTTCCGTCTGCACCGTGCTGGCATTTGGCACGCACCCCAATCTGGCCGAGTTCTTACCCCCTCCTAACCTCCCCCGAACTGGAAGTTTGCGACAAAACAGAACGTGCGTCGGTGGAGGGATTCCGGAGGGCAGGCGGGACGCCCGCACAACAATAGTTCTTGTCGGTGCTGCGCAATGGACGGTAGCGAAAGCGGCGATGATTCGCCGCACTCCCAAAGGCGGGCTAAACTCTGAGACATGAAGCGCGTGGGGTTTGTTGGGCTGGGGGTAATGGGTGCGCCGATGGCGGGACACCTGATTTCGGCGGGACACGAGGTGACGGTGTGGAACCGGACGGCATCGAATTCGGCGGCGGTGGGGGCAAAGGTGGCAGGCGATTTGAGCGAGGTGGGGGAGAGATGCGAGACCGTGTGCCTCTGTGTCAGTAAGACCGAAGACGTGGAAGAGTGTCTTCGCGGGCTTACTCTGAAGGCTCAGGAGGGGACGCTCTTTATCGACCACAGCACGATCTCACCGGTGGGGGCAAAACGGATTCATGCCGACCTTTTGGCTAGGGGACTCAGGTTTTTGGACGCGCCGGTGACGGGGGGTTCGATGGGCGCGCAGAAGGGGACGCTCACCATTTTTTGCGGCGGCGACCCTCAAGATGTTGAAGAAGCGCGGCCAGTGCTAAGCGCATACGGCAAGACGATCGAGCACGTCGGCGGGCCGGGTGCGGGGCAGACGACGAAAGTGGCGAACCAAATCGCGGTGGGGGGAGCGCTTTTGGCCTTGTGCGAGTCGCTGGCATTTGCGAAAAAAGCGGGGTTGAACGTTGAGACGACGAGGCGCCTTCTGGCGGGGGGGGCGGCAGGATCGTGGGCGTTCGACAATTACGGCCCCAAGATCATCAACGGCGACTGGTCGCCGGGGTTCTCGGTCAAGAACCAGCGAAAGGACTTCGGATATTGTGTCGAAGCCGCTGACAGCGTCGATGCTGTCGTTCCAGGAACAGTTCTTGTCGACTCTCTCTTGGCGCAATTACAAGAACAGGGACGCGGCGAATGGGCCACGGTAGCGCTCTATGAAACACTTCTCGACATGGGCGCGGCGAAGTGACGCCCGAATTGCAGACGCGTTCTTTGTGCAAAAACTTTGGCTCGGTCAAAGCGCTCGATAATGTCGATTTCTACGTTGAGAAGGGCGAAGTCCACGCGCTGGTGGGGGAAAACGGCGCGGGCAAGACGAC
>CAYYZP010000301.1:0-2125 GCA_964476165.1 uncultured Fimbriimonadaceae bacterium | reverse complement strand
GAGCCCCACCGCGACCTGCCGTTCGTTGCGGGGGCTCGTGGCGCATGTCCCAGACGAACCTGTTCAACCCCAAATTGAGAGGCGGCACTTTTTGTGTACGCACCCATTCGGGCATGACTGTGACCGACCTTGGATCGAACGGCACGATTTCATCGTCGCTCGAGTACTTGCGAACGAGTTTTCCTGTCTTGTCGAAAATCTCGACAGAAACCAATGTCGGGTTTGCGGCGCTCCAATAGTCGATGATCGCGCCGTCGGGGGGATTCTTGCCCGCAGGAAACTCGGGCGGAAGCGGCGTATCGGTGTTGGTGTTGCGCTCGAGCAAGTAGGATGGCAGAAGGTCGAAGAGACTTGGGGGTACGCCGTCACCAGGAATCCTCAAGAAATTAATATCGTCGAGAATCCAGAACCCGCGCCCGTGGGTTGCGATCGCAATGTCGTCGTCCTTGATGATGAGGTCGCGGACCGATGAAGAAGGCAGATTGAGCCTCAATGGCATCCAGCGGGCGCCGGAGTCGAGGGAATAGTAGACCGACCGCTCGGTGCCGCAGAGCAACAGGCTCGGTACTTTTGAGTCTTCACGCACGACGTTGACCGGATCGTTAGGAAGGAGGTTTACGATCTCCTCCCAAGACTTTCCTCCGTCGTGGGTCTTGAAGATGTGAGGTCTTTGGTCGTCGCAACGGATTCGATTGACGGCGGCGTAAGCGGTCTTGGTGTCGAAGTGTCCGGCGTCCATCATCGCGACTTTCGACCACGACGTCATGCCGGGGGGGGTGACGTTTTCCCAGTTTTTTCCGCCGTCCCACGTGACCCAGATCAGACCGTCGTCGGTGCCGCACCAAACGACGTTCTTGTCGATGTACGAAGGCGCGACCGTGTAGATCACTCCGCGACGGTTCATCGATTTCATTTCCGGTGTTGTGAACTTGCCGACGCTCTCTGGAATGTCATACGATTCGCGGGAGAGGTCAGGGCTGATCGTCTCCCAATTTTTGCCGCCGTCATCGGTCTTGAAGAGCATGTTTCCCGCGTAGTAGAGCCGACGCGGATCGACCGTGGAGAAAGCGACGGGCGCAGTGCGGAGCGTGCGGTGCGCGATCTTTGGACGCACATCGACGACCTCGCCGGTCACTTTGTCATAGCGGTTGATGCGACCGCCGAAAACGTAACGCGAGTTGATCGGATCGGGCGCGATGTAGCCGTACTCGTCCCCCCCCGCAGGGTGCCACTCGCGGAACGTGACCTGGCCGTCGTTGCCACGGCTGCTGACCATCGCCGATCCGCATTCTTGCTGGCCGCTGTAGAGGTTGTAGGGGAACTCGTTGTCGGCGGCGACGTGATAGAGTTGCGCAGTCGGCTGGTTGTACCAAGTGCTCCAAGTCTCGCCGTAGTTGACTGAGACGGTCGCGCCCTGGTCTGCGGCAAGTAGGATGATCTCTGGGTGCATGGGATTGATCCACGCGCGGTGGTAGTCGTCCCCCCCCGGCGAACCTTTGATGCAAGTAAAGTCCTTGCCGCCATTAGTGGAGCGATAGAAACTCGTGTCTGCGACGTAGACGATCTCGGGGTCGCGTGGGTCGACCTTGACTTCTGCGAAATCGTCGCCGCGACTGATAAGGCGTCGCTCTTCGTTGACGCGCCGCCACGACTGGCCCGCGTCGTCGGAGCGATAGAGCCCGCTCGCGTCGCGCGAGTCCACGGTCGCATAGAGGACTTTGTTGTTCGACGGCGCGATGGCCATGCCGATGCGACCGAGACCTTGTTCAAAAGTCGGGAGTCCCTTTGTCAATTTCGTCCAACGGTTTCCTCCGTCGGTGGATTTGAAAAGTCCACTGCCTGGACCTTGCCAGCGGCCGTTTTCCCACGGCCCTTCCCGTGCCTCCCAAAGCGCGGCGTAAACGGTGTTCGGGCTTTTAGAGTCGATGGTCACCTGGATCGCGCCAGTGTCCTCGTCGATGTAGAGGACTTTTTGCCAGTTCGTTCCGCCGTCTGTCGTTCGGTAGACGCCTCGCTCGACGTTAGGGCCGTAGGGGTGGCCGAGGGCCGCGACAAAAACACGATCCGGATTTTTTTGATCGACGCACAGGCCGCCGATCTGTTGCGCTTCGGAGAGACCAATGTT
>CAYYZP010000300.1:0-7343 GCA_964476165.1 uncultured Fimbriimonadaceae bacterium | reverse complement strand
CGCCTCGGCGAGATCGTCAAGTGGTGGAAGAAGTGGATGAAGTAGCCCTTGTCTGAATCCCTCTCTATTCTGATGGAGAGGGGCAGATTCCGAGTCCCGGTTCCACGTGAGGGTGAGGTGCGAGTTTGCTGGAAAATTGGGAGTGCGGCGATTCATCGGCGCACTCCCAAAGGGCGGCACTTTGGCGGCCGTTCAGCACTCCTGGTGCAACCCTTTGAACCCAAGGGGAATATATTGAGAGTCATGTTTCAAAGATTCGCTTGCTTGCTTTTGATCGCTGCCCTCACGGTTCCGTGCTATGCCCAGGAAGCGCCGAACGCTTCCGAGAAAATGAAACCCGTCGAGTTTCTCGTCGGCGAATGGGAGGGGGAGGGCTGGATGATGACTCGATCTGGCAAGATGGAATCGCTTTCATTTGAAAAGGTGACGCCAAAGGCTGGCGGCACGGTGCTCATGATCGACGGGCTCGGCAAAGACAAGTCGAGCGGCAAAGAAACGCACAACGCGTTCGGCATCTTGCGCTACGAAGTGACATCCCAATCTTACAAACTGACTTCGTACTTGTCGAGCGGCCAGTCCGGAGAGTTCGTCGCGACGATCGGAAACAAGACGATCTCATGGGAGATCAAGTCTGATCAGCGCCATGTGCGCTACACGATGAAGATCGACGACCAAGGCCGCTGGCACGAGATTGGCGAGGTCAACCTCGGCGCCGACAAATGGATGCAGTTCATGGAAATGACGCTCAGGCGGGTCAAGTGAAGTCAACGCCTCAGCAGTGTCGTCCCGATCAGATCAGGACTCGATACTACTGAGGCATAAGCGCTTCCATTACGCTGGCGTAGGTGTTTGGACTTGTGCGAAGGTGGCCTTAAGCGACTCTGCGGACTTCATCAGTCCTTCACGCTCAGCGTCACTCACCGAAGGCTCCCAGACCGAAACGACCCCACGTCGACCGATGACCGTCGGCAACGAAAGGGAGATGTCCTTGATCCCCATGCAACCCGTCTGTGCAGAAGAAACCGGCAACAAGCGACCGTCGTCCAGCGCAATGCCTTCCACCACGGTCTTGATCGATATCCCGACCGCGCGGCCTGCCCCCCCCTTCTGGGCGATGACAGTCGCGCCGGATTTCTTTGTCGTATCAAAGAGCGTATCGGCGGAAGAATCGTTCCATCCCGGAATCGACTTGATGGAAACGCCATTGACCGTCGCCGAGGACCAGATCGGCACCATCGAATCGCCGTGCTCACCGAGGATGAGCGCCTTTACGTCCATCGCCCCCACCGAGAAGTGGTCGGCGATCAAACTACGGAACCGCGCAGTGTCCAGAACCGTCCCCAGACCCATGATCTGCGACGCAGGCAACAGTCCGCTTTGCACTGTCAGATGGGTCAGGATGTCCACCGGGTTGCTGACCACCAGGATCGTCGCTCCAGAGGACAATTTGACTTTTTTGAGTTCGTCTAATATCCCACTGAAAAGTCCCACGTTGCGGTTGATCAGATCCAATCGGCTCTCATCGGGCTTTCGGCGCAGTCCTGCAGTAATGACCACGCAGTCGCTGCCTTCGCACACTCCATAATCGCCTCCGGAAAACGTCTGGTTTGCTGTCAACGACGCTCCGTGCCGCAGGTCGAGCGCCTCGCCTTTGGCGAGGTTCGCATCAACGTCCATGAGTGCGATATGGTTGACAATAGCGCCGATCTGAAGGGCGAACGCAGCGTCTGAACCTACGCGGCCACCGCCACCGATAATGCTGACTTTCATTGGTGCTCCGATCTCCGCCGTATGGCAGTCAGCGCAAGTTTAGCCGGAACATGAAGAGTGGAGTAGGCAGCCTATTCCATGTCCCACATATAGTTGCCGCGGTCGAAGATGAAGCCTGCCCATTCGGGCTTGACGTCACAGCCTCTGGTGGCTTGGGCCAGCGTTATCTTCACCGCATGGCCGTCTGCCAGCACGACGGTCAGACGTCCGTTGTGTCGCGGCCAAAGGCCTCCGACCGTAAGATAGGGCTCGATGGGAGGTGTGGAACCGCCATTCGCCCACCCTTGGCTCTCGACAAAGATTGAACCGATCGGTATGCCATCCAGATTAAAGGTGTCCTGATAGGAATCGCCCAGTATTGCGTACCGACATGGAGGAACGATGAGATAACTGCCCCCTCCCTTTGGAACGCCTTTCGGTGTCACTTCGCTTACGGAGTCGCCGAATAGGATCATGTTGGCAGTGTCCTCGATTTTCGAGTGTGAGCGACTTTCAGGAACGAAGAAGACATCGTCTTTTTTGAGAGGGGAAAGATAGAGGTAGTTGTAACCGAGGTTCGAGTGCTTGGAGATCGAATAGTATTTCGAATAAGTATCGCCAACGACCAGTTCTGAGTCGAAGACTGCTTTTGATTCGGGTTCATGCGTTCCGTCGGACGGACACTTGAACATGTTAAAACTTTGCATGTACGGCAAGATCGATTGCACCCACGTGCGATCGTTTGCAGAGTTGGATCCGACGACGGTCTTATACCGGGCAAGTACGTAGTGGTCGTCATAGTCCGTTTGATAAATCATCGTCCCCAACGACACTTGCCGGAACTGTGAAAGACAGACGACTCCTCGCGCCGCTTCTCTTGCGCCAGTCATCGCTGGGAAGACGACAGCGGCCAGTACGACCAGGATCGATATAACCACTAGCAGTTCGATGAGCGAGAATGCGCTGCTTCTTTTCACGGGTCCGTACCGGTTACCCTCTAGGTTCAATTATAACATCCAAACCGTCTGGGTCGAAACAATAAACATCAATCGAGCCAACTTGCTCGAAGTTCTGCAATTGATACCACGAAACTAAGCCTGGTTCGCATAAAATCCCCACAGGACAGCCAATTTTACCGGCCTGGGCCTGGACCGTGCGAACGATTTTTGAACCTAAGCCGAGTCCACGGCGGCCCTCCTTGACGCAAAGGTTATAAATCCCGGTAATCCCGCTTGACTCCACCAGCATCGTGGCCCCTTCGAGCTCGTCTAGGGGGCCTACACTCAAAAGCCGGTGCGGGGAAAGGGCAGTGGCCAAGGCGATTGTCTTGCGACTGTCGCTCGACATCCAACCGAAGAACTGGCCCGCCATGAACTTAGAAACGGCAAGGCGATCCTCTTTTTCCAAGTGCTCAAAAAGGTCAAGATCTTCTCCTGGGCCCTTGTGCCTGGACACGAGGCACTTGAGGGCCTGTCTGACGCGAAACCCCGAAAGATGCATTCTCACTATGAGTTCTTGCGATGTATCAGTCGAAAAAACGAACACACAAAAACTTGAACACTCGTTCATGTTCTTGATAAGCAGATCGACGACAGATGCAATGTCGATCGGATCGATTTCCGTGACGAACGCGAAGTTGCAAAACGAAAAACTTCCCGGCCCCCTGACGAGTGTTACTCCGTAAGACTTCGTCAACACAGATCCAGGAATGTTCTGCACCAGACCAAGATACGTGGCGAGCGCGTTGTCGCGGACCGCTGTTGACGGATCCATGGCTACAGCACCACACTCCAAAGGGCGCCGACCGTCGTCTTCTTGGGCAACACGATCACGCCGACCGCGAGGTTCTTGCTTATCGTTTGTCCGATGAAACCTTGTGCGCCGCTCGGTGTCAACAAAACGCTCCCGAAAGTTTCGCCGTCCGATTTGAGACGCCATACGTCGATGCCCGCGCCGACTTGGAGCCCGGCAGACTCGGTAAGTGTCGCCCCCCATCGGAGCGTTGGCGCGAACAGGGACCGAGGAGCCTGGTACGATGTGCCCCGGAAAGTGGCGGCGAAAAACCCCGCAACAGTCCGGACGAGGCGAGCCTGCACGAGCGCGCCGCCATAGTGTCCGGTGTCCAGCCAGAGCGACTGGCAATTACCCAAGGCCGCAATCAGTTTCTCGGCGTCAGCGGGCGGAACCACCGTGTCAAACTTTGCCGCGATGACGAACGATGGGCGCACATCGTCGGGTTTCAAGTAATTGAGAGGCTCAATGGGAGCAAGTTCTTCGCGCACCTTTACTTCGGTCAGTCCCTGGTTTCGAAGTTCTTCACGCTGACTGACGACACGGGCGGAATGCCAGAGAATGTGGGCCATGTCTGCGCCACCGAGCAGATAAGACGATGCGGCGAAGCGCGGCTCGATTGCAAACGCCAATGCGCCGACGAGCGCTCCGAGGCTCGTCCCACCAATGCCGATCTGATCGTGCCGAAACTCTTCGCGCGATTCGATCCAGTCGACGGTCCGGCGCAGGTCTTGTACGCCTTGGACGGTCGTCTTTCGGAGGTGGCCCATGTTTGCGACGATGGCCATTTCTCCAGAAGCCTTGTTTTTCGGAGTGCGACCAAGATGGTAGGGCAGGGGCATAAGGACCGACGCCACGTTTAGTTCTGCCAACCGCGCGGCGATCGCTCGTTCCAATCGGTCATCCCGTGCGCCCCAAAAGTGGAGCAGAACGACGACGGGGACAGCGGCGTGCCGGTCAGTCGGCAAAAAGACAGAGAGCCGAACCGTGTTGTTCTCTTCTTCCTTTGTCGGCAATGGGCTTGTGAACGAAACTTCGTGTTCGGTGAAGAACTCGCTCCGTCGGACTTCCTTCAAGGGTTCGAAGGAGACCTTCTCCGGTGGTTGCGTTATCGAGTCTTCTTGGGCCAAAGTGGACGCGGGCGACAGTGCGCCCAATAGGACAAACATGTACGCCCTGATCCTTGCTGCCGTCATAAGCCCGTCCCAGACAACCGACAGTTTAGACAACCCATTGCGCGATGCGCTCGGCGTGGCAGGACTGATGACCGAGTCGGCCGGGTACGACACCGGGCTACTTGCGATCTATGCGCAAGGTGATTTTGTGACGGAGTACTTTTCGGTGACCCACGCAAACCCTTGGCGCACGCCGTTCATGATGGACATGAACCGCCGAATGCTGGCTGCTTCGGCTACGGATCCTGCTGGCACTGTCTCGGTTCTGGGTCGGCTGACTGGGCAAGGCAGTCGTCGCGCGCTTTTGGGTAGTCCGATTGCGGTCGCTGAAAAGTTGGCGGCGGAGCCGGACTCTCTGCGCAAAGTGCTTGCTGTTTACAAAACGGAAGGGTTGACTTCGTCGGTCATACCGGGCAAGATCGACGCGCCGAAGGAGGTCCAGCAGGCTGCGGCATTGATTTTGTACAAGGCGCTTGATGCGGTTCGTTTTCGCCGCGCGGCCTTTGCTGGAATAGACGATATGGAGGAGGCTTTCGACCGCGAGACGTCGGTACAGCCCACCGAAGATGATCCGCAAGTTTACCAGGAACTGGTGGCCGTTTATCGCACGGTTGAAATGAACTACATGTTTGCGGCGGGGCAGGACATGGCGGCGGCTGTGGCTCGTGCAGAGGAGTTGGTCAAAACTGTTTCGGCGACCGAACGATATGGCTTTGTGATCGAGACGATCTGGGGCAAGATCGCGCTTGGAGGTGGGGGCGACTCGCGCCACGCGGGACCAGAGGACTTTGTGGTGATCGATACGGGCGGGAACGACGTTTACATGGGCGTCGCTTCCAACGATTCAGTCAGCAACTGGCTATCGGTGTGCATCGACACCGCTGGGAACGACAAATATCTATCAGACGTTGCGTTGGAGTCACAACAAGTGTCGGCGTGGGGGGGGCGAAAGGACGGGCGAGCAAAACCGGGGCCGGCGAGCGCTACTTTCGGTCTGAGTTTTTTATGGGACTCTGCGGGGAACGATGTCTATCGATCGCACAGGTCGGGTCTTGGATCGGCGTCTTTCGGTGTGGCGATGTTGCAGGACAAACAGGGCGACGACGTTTATGAGGCGTATGGTGACGCGCAGGGGTATGGAAAGTTTGGTATCGGAATCCTCGAGGATATGGCAGGAGACGACCGTTATTATGGGTTCACTCAGGTTCAAGGTTGTGGTTTGACCGGGGGCGTCGGCGCTCTGATTGATCGGGCTGGGAAGGACACGTATGTCGCTAACGACACTGTGATCGACTTCCCGTCGCCGCAATCGGACAAGCACAACGTGAGCATGGCTCAGGGCGCGGGGTATGGCGTGCGCAGCGACTATCTGACAGGACACAGTTTGAGCGGCGGGGTCGGACTGTTGTACGATCAGGGGGGGGACGACTCGTATGACTGCGCAGTGTTCGGACAAGGAACGGGTTATTGGGAGAGCGTGGGCATGCTTTGGGACGACGCGGGCGACGATGTTTATCACGGAATGTGGTACGTGCAGGGCGCGGCTGCGCACTTTGCGGTGGCCTATCTCGAAGATATCGCGGGGAACGACAAGTACCACGCTGAAATGAACATGGCGCAGGGCGCGGGACACGATTTCAGCACGGGGACCCTCATAGATCGCGCCGGGAACGATTCGTTTAGGGCGCCGAACCTTTCCCTCGGTGCGGGCAACGCCAACGGGATCGGCGTGTTCGTGGACGCGCTAGGTGACGACACTTACGAGTCGAGCGGTATCACGCTCGGCAAAGCCGCCGAGTCGACTTTGGGCTCGATGCGAGAGCGCGCCATCTGCTTAGGCGTCTTCCTGGATTTGGACGGCAAGGACACTTACCCTGCTATGGCGGACTGGGCGAAGAACGGCGCACGCACCGTCAACTGGACCGCCAAATCCGCCACCCCCGCCGAAAGCCAGGTCGGGGTGTTTTGGGACAGTCGGTAGACTCGCCCACAGATGATCCCGATCAGAGACAACCTCGAGTCGCCCGAACGCCCGATCTTGAGTTGGACGCTGATCGGCCTCAACATCCTCATCTTTTTGTGGGACCGCGAGTGGTCGCTTTTTGGACAGAGCATCGTGTTCGTCGATCTGGCGATGCGACCACAAGAAGTCATCCGCGCGATCACGGGCTCGGGCGACCCGCTCGAATTCGGCAAGGTGTTCACGAGCATGTTCCTCCACGGTTCGATCCTCCATTTGGTCGGCAACTTGCTGTTCTTGCTCGCGTTCGGGACGAACGTCGAGAACGCACTTGGCGGCTTCCGCTTTGCGCTCTATTATTTGTTCTGGGGGTTCGTCGCTGCGGGGGCGCACATCTTCGTCCATCCCGCATCACAAATTCCGACTCTCGGTGCGTCGGGGGCGATCGGCGGAGTACTGGGTTGTTACTTCCTCCTCTTTCCGGGTAACAGGGTGCAAGTGATCATTCCGCCGATGATCTTTTTGGTCTTTGCGCTCCCCGCTTGGTTGTTGCTTGGCGCGTGGTTCGTGTGGCAGATCGCTTTCCCGGTGGCAGGTGTTGCAAACTGGGCGCACGCCGGAGGGTTCTTGGCAGGAATGGTGACCGTCCTTGTCATGGGGGGCCGCGC
>CAYYZP010000299.1:0-2816 GCA_964476165.1 uncultured Fimbriimonadaceae bacterium | reverse complement strand
GATGGCACCGACATCACGAAACTCAATGGCGGCTCGATGGGGCTCGTGGCCGAGGGCGAAGTGACTCCCGCCGTTCGCACCGCGCTGAGCAAGGCCAAGAAGGGCCAAACGACCGGGTGGGTGGCGCAAGGCAACGAGTCGGCCAAGTTCTTTGTGGAAGACATCAAGGGGATCGAAGTCCTGAAACTTGACGACAAACTCAAGCGCGACGTGCGCGAAATGTTGATGCGCGAGAAGGGTCAAGCGAAGAACAGCGTACCAATGATGATGCTAGAGTTTCGCAGGAAGGCCGTCATCGAGTTTGGCAACATTCCGTTTGCGGCTGACCTCAAGCGGTACTTTGAAATCGGAGGATGATCTTTGGACCTGTCGGCGCTCGGGCTCGATGGCGCGGTGCAAGTCCACGTCGCCCCCACCCTGCTGACGATCGACGAGCGCGCGCATCAGGTTTTCGTTGGGTTTTCTGCTGCTGATGTTTTTCGTGCGGTGCGATTCCGTTTTCGCGGCCCAGCGATGGTCGGGACGGTGGGGGACATGCGCGAGATTGCTCTTGAAGAACTTTCGTCAGTTTCTGGTGGTCTCGTGGTCGTTCGGTCAGAAGGCGCGCTGCATCCGGGGGCGGTGGCGGGGCTCGTGTGGGTGGTGGACCGTCTCTTGGGGCCAGGCGGGTGCCCGTGGGACCAGGAGCAGACGCACGAATCGTTGAAGCGCCATTTAATCGAGGAATGCTACGAACTGTTGCAGGCGATCGATTCGGGTGACGATGCGGCCATGAAAGAGGAACTGGGGGACTTGCTGCTCCAGCCGATCATGCACGCGCAGATGGAGTCGCTGGCCGGCAACTGGGACATCGATGGAGTGGCGCGATTGGTGACCGACAAACTGATACGCCGCCATCCGCACGTCTTTGGCTCGGTCGCGGTCAGTTCCTCTGACGACGTTTTGAGGAACTGGGACGAGATCAAAAAGGCGGAAAAGGGGGGGGATGATTCGGTGCTCGCCGGTGTGCCTATAACGATGCCTGCGCTGTTGCGCGCTTTCGAGGTGAGCAAGCGCGCGGCCCGATCGGGGTTCGAGTGGCCAGACGTCGACGGTGTTTGGGCGAAGTTTCGTGAGGAGGAAGCAGAACTGCGCACGGCGGTCTCCTCTGGGGACAAAGCGGGCATTGCATCTGAGATGGGGGACTTGCTGTTCACCGTGGTGAACCTTGCGCGATGGGTGGGGGTAGAGCCAGAGGAAGCGCTACGACAGATGGTGGATCGGTTTACCAATCGGTTCCAATCGATGGAGCGAATGGCAGGGCGACCACTCTCAGAGTTGAGCGCGGAAGAGTGGGACGCGCTTTGGGGCGAGGCGAAGAGCCATGCGTAACGTGCTCGGTCTGTTTTTTGCCCTCGTGCCGCTCCTCGCAAACGCGTGGAACGATCTTGGGCACTCAGTGATCGCAAAAATGGCATACGCTCAACTGACGCCGAAGGCTAAGAGGCAAGTGGACGCGCTGCTGAAGGTGGGAGTATCGCCCAAGTACCAGAGCCTCGCGATGGCAAGCGTCTGGGCAGATGCCACTAAGAACCAGACGAGCGGGCCGTGGCACTACATTAACCTTCATTTCCGTACGGACGGGGAACCTGTCACGAACCTGCCAGCGGATGAAAACGTTGTCTCAGCGATCCAGAAGTTTGCCAAAGGACTTTCTAACAAGTCCCTCTCGCGCAAGGACGGAGCGGAGGCGCTGCGCTATCTCTTGCACCTGGTTGCCGATGCGCACCAGCCGCTGCACTGCGTGGCGCGGGACTCCGTTGCGTTTCCGAACGGCGACAGGGGGGGGAACGACTTTCCGATCAAGACGACCGGACTTCCGTCACGGGCTGACAACCTTCACAGCGCTTGGGACTATGGTTGCGGCGTGTTTGTCTCGCGCGTGCGGGTGGGGGATGGGGGCAGGGAAGGAGTCGCATCGCGCATTGCGAACGAGATCGCCAAACAGTATCCGCCGTCATCGTTCAAAGTGAGGGCGAAAATTGACGATCCAAATGCCTGGACGAAAGAGGGCTTGAAGATCGCAAAGGACTTCGTCTACACGGCGAAGGAGAAAAAGTCTTTGAGCAAGTCGTACTTGACCAAGGGACAAAGAATCTCCCGTGAGCGCGCAGCGCTGGCGGCGTACCGGTTGGCGAACGCGCTCAACAAAGCGTTGACGCGCTAGACCGTCTTAAGGACTTCTCTGATGTTCCAGTCATGCTGCTCGAGCCGTGTGCGCGCGTCCTCTGGCGAGAGGGGGGTAAGTTCGCACACGATGTTGACGCACCGGTTCTTCAGTTTTTGGTTTCCCGCTTTGACGCCGATCATGAGGTTGCTGGCGACCAGGCCGTTGAGGACCATCGCCGTCGTGCTGATGCGATTCAGTGCGAGTTTTTGCGCCGTACCGGCCTTCAGTCTTGTCGATCCGGTGAGGACTTCTGCGCCGGTGTCGAGGAAGATCGCATGTTCGCTTTCGTTCAGGACTGGCGTGTCTGAATTGTTGGCGATGCCGCAGGTCCATGCCCCCCTCTGCCTCGCGTAATGGATGCCCGCGAGGACAAACGGCGTGGTGCCGCTCGCGGAGATGCCGATGACGGCGTCCTTTGGGCAGATGCCAAGCACCACGAGCGCAGCGACTGCCTCTGAGCCGTCGTCTTCGGCCTGCTCGGTCGCCTTGCCTTGCGCGCCTGTGCCTCCTGCGATGAGGGCGAGAAAACGGTCGTTGACGATGCCGAAGGTGGGGGACATCTCGGCGGCGTCCATTGTGGCGAGGCGGCCGCTCGTGCCCGCACCGA
>CAYYZP010000298.1:0-2659 GCA_964476165.1 uncultured Fimbriimonadaceae bacterium | reverse complement strand
TGGTCACGGTCAGGGAACACCTCGCTCTGCAAAGGAAGAAATGCCCCACCCGAATCGACCAGGTAGATGCACGGCAGATTGTTTTCGAGCGCGATCTCTTGGGCACGCAGGTGTTTTTTGACCGTGACAGGGAAGTAGGTGCCGCCTTTGACGGTCGCGTCGTTGGCGACGATTGCGCACTCGCGCCCGTGGATGCGCCCGATTCCGGTGACGATCCCCGCGCACGGCGCATCGCCGCCGTACATCTCGAAAGCCGCGAAAGTGCTGAACTCCAAAAACGGCGAGCCCTCGTCGACTAGCGCGTCTATCCTTTCGCGGGCGAGCAGTTTGCCGCGCTCCTTGTGCTTGGCGACGAGTTTTTCGCCGCCGCCTTGCAGAACCTGGGCCGTTCGCGCCCGGAACTCCGCCATGACCGCGTCCATCGCGGCACGGTTTGCCTTGTGCTCCTTGTCGTTCAGGTCGGCGTGCGAGTGGATCTGATCCATTGGTTGGAGAACATTCTACCGTTGGCAAAGTTGAGTGGGAAGTTCATGGTCGAGGCGACAGGATTTGAACCTGCGACCCCCTGCTCCCAAAGCAGGTGCTCTACCAAGCTGAGCTACGCCTCGACGGAAGCCAGTAGGATACCGTGCAGGCTAAGAGCCTGCGGACCATAAGCGGGCTAAGAGCCCGCGCCACAAACGCGGCGTCGGTACAATCCGGCGCGAGATGCCTGCTCCGAGTAAGCGATTCGACGTTGTTCCGCCGTACCTTTTTGCTGAGGTGTCGCGGGTGAAGCGGGAGGCGGTGGCGAGGGGCATCGACGTGATCGACCTGGGCGTGGGCGACCCGGACATTCCCACGCCGCAGCCGATCATCGACGCGCTTTGTGCGGCGGCCAACGACCCGAGGACGCACCGCTACGACGAGAGCGCGCGCGGGTGGGTGCCTTTTTTGCAGTCCGCGAGCGCGTGGTACGAGAGGACGTTTGGAGTCAAGACCGATCCTGATACCGATCTTTGCGAAATGATCGGCAGCAAAGAAGGGCTTTCGCACCTGGCCTGGGCGTACATCGATCCGGGCGACGTGAGCATCGTCCCGAATCCGGGTTACACGGTCTACCGCGTGAACACGATGATGGCGGCGGGGGAGGTGTATGAGACCCCATTGAGGGAAGCCAACGGGTTTTTGCCTGTGCTTGAGGACATTCCTACCGACGTTGCAAAGAAGGCGAAACTGTTTTACATTTGCTATCCGCACAATCCGACGGCGGGCGTGGCGACTGAGTCTTTTTACAAGGACGTTGTCAAATTTTGCCGCGACCACGACATCTTGCTCGCCAGCGACATGGCCTATGCGATGGTCACCTACGACGGATTCAAGCACCCCACCGCGCTGCAAGTGGAGGGGGGTAAGGACGTGACAGTCGAGTTCCATTCGCTCAGTAAGATGTTCAACATGACGGGTTGGCGCATCGGGTTCGCAATTGGAAACCCGGACGCCGTGGCAGCCCTGCAACGAATGAAGAGCAACATCGACAGCAAGCAGTTCGCAGCGATCGCCGAGGCTGGCGCAGTGGCTTTGAGAGAAGTGAGCAACGAGGCGACGATGGCGATCTATCAGAAGCGGCGCGACTATCTTTGCGACGGGCTCCAGGCGATCGGATGGAACGTGACCAAGCCGAAGGCGACGCTGTTCGTGTGGGCGCGCGTTCCTCGGACGGACATGTCGAGCAGCGAGTTCTGCACCGCGCTCATCGAAAGGACTGGGATCGTGTGCGTCCCCGGAAACGGGGCGGGCAGCGAAGGCGAAGGGTACGTGCGGATGTCTCTGACGCTTTTAGGCGACAAGGCGGGCGAGAGATACGCGGAAGCGGCGAGGCGCATCAAAGAGTCTGGCCTTGTCGGATAAAATGACTTTCGAAGGGGCCGTCATTGCGCTTGGAAAATATCAAGTGCGCGGGTGGCGGCTTGGCATCGACCGGATGCAAGAGTTCCTTCACCGTCTAGGTTTGGACGACAAACTTGGAAAGAGGGGGGGGCCACAGTACATCCACGTCGCAGGGACGAACGGAAAGGGAAGCGTCACGGCGTACTTGCAGAGCATGCTTGTCGAACAAGGGTTTACGGTGGGGGCGACGTACAGCCCTTTTGTCTACGACGTGCGTGAGCGCGTGCAACTCGGGCGCGATTTGATTTCGAAGGAGGACTTTGCGTCTCTGACAGAGCGGCTGTTGCCGGTAGCGCAGGCTTTGGACCATACGGAGTTCGACGGACCGACGGAGTTCGAGATGAAGACCGCGCTCGGGTTCCTGTATTGGGCTGAGAAAAAGGCTGATTGGGTGGCTTTGGAGGTCGGGCTGGGCGGTCGTTTGGATGCGACAAACGTTGTCGATCCCGCGTGCAGCGTGATCGTAAGCATCGGCATGGACCACACATCGATCCTTGGCGGGACATTGCGGGAAATCGCTATTGAAAAGGCGGGAATCATCAAACCAGGTCGTCCGGTGGTGGTGGGGGATTTGCCGAACGAGGCGAAGTCGGCGGTGCTCGAGGTGGCTTCTCAGAACGAGAGTCCCGTTATCGAATATGGAAGGGACGTGCGTTGGGAGAGCGGCACCGTCGTGACTTTGGGGGCGCGTTACGAGGGATTGACGCCGGGAATTGTAGGCCATGCTCAG
>CAYYZP010000297.1:0-1927 GCA_964476165.1 uncultured Fimbriimonadaceae bacterium | reverse complement strand
CCTATTCAAAACGATGATCGCGCGGGCATCAGAAATAGCAGTGGAGAAGGGCGCCTTCTGGACAGACCAACTCAACAACAATGACGCCGCGCGGGGTTATCACTCCCTTGGTCGCGAGATTTGGGAGCAGTCGGGTGGGGGAGTCGATGCATATGTCGAGAGCGTCGGGACTGCGCACAGCATCACTGGCGTGTCGCAGGTTCTGCGGGAGGAGAACCCGCATGTGCAAATTTTCGCGATCGAGCCGGAGGAGTCACCTGTGCTGTCCCAAGGAAAGACCGGAGCACATCGGATCGAGGGCATCGGAATCGGCTTCGTTCCGCAGATGTGGGATTCATCAATCGTCGATGGGATCGAAACGGTTTCATCCGCAGACGCGCAGGCGATGGCGAGAAGGCTCGCGGCAGAAGAAGGGATATTCGCCGGAACTTCCTCTGGCGCGAACGTCGTCGTTGCTTTGCGCCTCGCTGAGCGATTAGGCGAGGGGAAAACCGTCGCGACGATCGCGGTCGATTCGGGAATGAAATACTTGAGCACCGAGGTTTATCGAAGTCAGTAGGCATAGAGAAGGAGCAAGACACCTTGCTAAATCCCATGAAACCGAATAACATTGGCTCATGGGAACGCACATCTGTACGCGCCGACTCCTTTTCATAGGCTTCTCGGTCCTTTCCGTGATCGCATCTGCCCAAGAATGGAAGAACGAAGGCGGCATTACTTCGAGGCAATACAAGAACGAGATCAGCGAGGGCAACCAGATCGCTGCGACGGAGTTCTTCACGCTCGAGTACTCAGTCGAAACCTGGCTCGAAGAACTAGGGGGCTTGGAGGGCTACCTCATGCAGTGCGCCCACTTCTGCTACAGCGACCTCAAGATCGATCACGAAAAGTGCAACTTCGAGTGCGACGACCGTTGCACGTTTACGCACGAGCAAAAGGTCGAAGGCAGTTATGAACCAGACAGTTCCGCGATGGCCGCCGCAACCAGCGCTGCCAACGGCCTTGCGACGCAGGGTGGGGGTACGGCTTCTCCCTCAGACTGGTCGCACCGTGTCAGTCAATCGCTCGCACAACTAAGACGCGAGGCGAAAAAGAAGAATACATTTGAAATGCCACACGCTGAGTCCTGCTCGCGCCGTTTCTGGTTCGTCGGCACAAAGAGGTTCGCGTTCCACGTGAAGGGCACGATGAAAAAGACAGGTTTTGTGATGCGCCGCGGAGTGCGCACGCCGATCAATGAGACCGTCGGAAGCCATGAGCAGGTCGTCGCATATGCGAACATCGTCCAGGACGAGCCGCTCGACCAACTCCACGAGACCCTCTGCGAGTGCGGTCCAAATGTGGAGACCCCCGACGAATACCTGCAACGGATCCTTGAGGAACTGGAAGAGTCGATCAAAGACATGGGCGTCACTGACCCGGAACAGGCGGAGTCGGCGACCTGCGGCCCGACAGGGGTCATCATTAGAGATGAAGAGGGCAATCGGGTCGATCCGAAAGATTGCCCCTACACGGTTACCCCCACCGACATGAATCGTTGCACCGTCGAGTTTGTGAACAAAACTGACAAGGACTGCGAGATCGTCATCCCGACGGGGACGTTTTTCGATTGCGCGGACGACAAGACGCAGGACATGTATTCGACCGTGCGCGCCGTCGGGCTTGCGGTTAAGTTTAGCAAGACCTCGATCTCGGTGAGCATGTCGCCTTCGCCCGCCGCCGAGGGGATCGGTGTCCGATGGATGTGCCTGGAGATGTCGAAGAAGGAACCATCCCCTGGTTCGAAGTTCAAAATCCGGCCACAGCACAACGACGTTCTGCTCCGCCTCGGCGCGATCACCAACGCGTCGCGGTTCCGCGGCCCGCACGACCAGGCGCGCACTTGGATCTACACCGATAAGGCGCCGATGGACGAGATCAACAAGCG
>CAYYZP010000296.1:0-3430 GCA_964476165.1 uncultured Fimbriimonadaceae bacterium | reverse complement strand
TGATGAGGTTTGCGAGCCTCACGACGGGGGCGTCTTCGCCAAGTTCTCGGAGTTCGGCCTCCGTCAGTTCGTCTTCGTCTGGATTGACGGCCTTTACATCGAGATCACCATCGAAGTCCTTCATCACGCCCAAAAGGGCGTCACCGAGGTTGGTATCGATCTTGTAGTGCTCAGAAAGCGCGGAGATGATGTCTTCTTCGAGAGCAATGGTGGGCTCGATCTCGTGCCCGGTGTTCATTCGGAGTTCGTCGATAATGAACACGTCGAGCGGGTTCGCCATGGCGACGACGAGTTTGCCGTCATGGATCTCAATGGGGATCGATTTGAAACGCTTGGCGAACTGCGGGGACAGCGTGGCGATCGCTGCGTCGGTAGGGCGCGTGTTTGGGAGATCGACATAAGGGATGCCCCAGACTTTGCCCATGCATCGGACACGATCGCGCTCCGTGATCAGTCCCATTTCGACCATCACGCGCGCGATAGGACTGTCCCCGCCCATTTCGACTTGCTTTGCAACAGCAAGTTGAAGTTGCTCAGGCGAGATCAATCCTTCCTGTACGAAGACGTCCCCGGTCAGCATGCCCTGTTGATTTGTTCCATGCCAAGTAGGTTCAAGGGGCCAGTATTGTTGCTGGGGTGGTGAGACTGAAGTGACTTACATGCCCTATAAGTCGTATTTCGCCAGGCATTAGCCCTCCGCCGGTACAATTGCCTAGCCTGCCCAGGTGGCGGAATTGGTAGACGCGCTAGTTTCAGGTACTAGTTTTCGCAAGGAAGTGAAGGTTCGAGTCCTTTCCTGGGCACCATTTTTCTGTGGCACGTTCGTCCCGAACGTGAGTAGCAGGCTCGTCCCGAGCCTGGTTCCGGAATCCTCGGCCGGGACAGAACGAGCCACGCATGGGCGGGACGCGCCGTGCGACGAAGGATTTCAGCTCGGAACCCTTACTGGGCGCCAGTATTGGTCTGTTAAGACCTAGACGTGCTGGTTTAGTTTTTAGGTCGCTTGGTGACGTCGACGAAGTCGTAAGGGTGCGACCAGGTCGTGTAGTAACTCCGGTCAGGCAGGAGCAGGACGTCCTCTTTTTTGAGATGCCCCAGCACAAGGCGGAGCGTGTTGACTGACGAGATACCGTGGTAGAGGTTCGCCTCGAGTTCGTCCGGACCGCTGACGGCGCAAAGGATCGGGAGGCACTCGCTGAAGTCCGTCTTCTCGATGCTTTCGTAGTCGAGTTTTGATTTGGGACCGTGGTCGCTTTGGATCATTAGGATGGCGCTGTGACGAGGGAGTTTGTCGATGGACTCCAATGTGCGACGCGCAATGTACTGCAGTTGCGACCTATACTGCGACTTGTATAGGCCGGGGTTACCCCCCTCTTGCATGTAGTGGCTGCCGTCGGAGGTGTGTGTAAAGTTTGCAACAATGTTGCCATCCTTGTCGAACACAAAGGGCGGGTGGGGGGCAACAATGTGGACGAAGACAAAGCGCGGGCTGTCCGATGGAGCGAGTCCGTCTAACAACTGATACGCGCCAAGTATTTTTTGTGCGTGCGAATAATTCGCGTTGCCGCCTTTCAATCCGGCGAAGAAAGGCGTTCTTTCAACGACTTCTTCGGTCAGACGGCTGCTCCTTGGGTGGCCCGCAAACGACAGATCGGTCTTGATCGGCATCAGTTCGGGGTTGGACAAGATTGAGACAGTTTTGTAGCCTAGATTTTTTAGAGTCTCCATGGCCCCGTTTTCGCGCATGTGCTCTTGGAGCATCGCCCGCGAATTCTCGTTCTTGTCAACCCTCAATCTCGTCTGCAAATAATCCATATTGAGCGTCGCACCGATGGATTGGAGGGTCTGCGTATAGTTCGCGCGCGCACATTCGGCGACGAAAAAGCCGCGGTCACGGAGTCCTTTCGCCAGCGGATCTTCAGGTAACCGGTATTGGTCCCTGAGAACGTCTGCCCGCGCGTAACCGTCGAGGACGATGAAGTAGATGTCCGGCAGCCTTTGTCCGTTTTGAGGTCTTATATTCGAGGCAGTGATTTTCGTATTGCTGGGAGAATACGTCGCCTTCGAGTAAACGATCGTCGTCGCTGGCTGTAGGAAGAGGATCATGACGACCCAGTTTAAAAAAACGGTCATCACTTTGGGTTCCTTTACTCTTGAACACGCCACGCCGATGCCGAGCGACCATGCGATCCACGCGATGCGCAGGAGCATTTCGTCGTCCGGCACGTACTTCCTCAATAGCAAATCTGCAATCAAGAATATGGCGAGCGCCGAAGCGACCGCTACCGGCCATCGCATTGTGCGCTCCTTCATGGCGATGAAGAGTCCAATTGCCGTGAGAACGCCCACAAAGACCGATAGCAGGATGTGCGTGCGCTGGTCGACTGCACCAATGATCTGGTGCCTGAACGAGCCGATGAGGAACGACACTCCCAGGGCAATCGTACTTGCAATCGCACCGCGCTCAATGCTCCTGAGGGCAAGCGACACAACTGCCCACAGAGCGATGCCAGGAACGAAAAATTCGACGAGAGCATTTACAACTTCCTTTAGATTGAAGTAGTCCATATTGACCGAGTAGATCAATAGAACCGGAAACATTGGCGCAAACCATGGGTGGACAAGCGGTACGCGCTTCATCTGACCTTAGACCTCATGAGACAGAGGCGCCTAGTGCTTTCGCAGACTGGAACTTCCTCAACTACTTCAAAGAACTGTCCAAACACTTTCACGAAGGTTTCATAATTATAGTCGCTAAACACATCACGCCTTGATGACAACATGCGTTGCACCTGGGAGTCCTCTTTGGGTACGAACTCGATGATGAGCCACTTACCGATCTTTGCAAACCAGTCGGCGATGTGTCGCAGTGGGACGCTGTTCCCGATGGCAAGATGGTGTATCAGCGCGAGTGCCATTACGACGTCCGCAGGACCGCGGATTTCCAGCGAGTCTCGCTCGGTTCCTGCCCATCCGATGTTCGGGCTTGGATTCGTAAGGTCTTGCAAAAGTGGAAGTATGTGTTGTTGCCGCTCCTCCTTGCACAGAACATAATTCTTCTCAACAGCGTTCACATCGAAATCCATTGAGATGGCGAGGGCGCCGTTCTGCGCGGCGATTCGAGAATAGGTGCCATCGTTCGCACCGAGGTCCCAGACCGAGCGAGGGGGGGGTACTTTGGCCAGCAATGCCGCGACCACTTCCCTCTTAGATTTCTCAGCGACCGGCGAGTAGTTTGTATCGCTGTAATAGTGCGACCACGCGGACTTGTGAGCCTTGGGCTTGAGCGAGCGCACTATTGAGTCTAGGTTTGCGATCAATGCCTCTCGACCTTGCTGCGAAATCTTGATTAATGACGTCTTTCCAGAAGCAGAAGCCTGCGCCTTGGCGTGCCAATGGATGTGCGCCCCGATGGATGGATTCAATCTTG
>CAYYZP010000295.1:0-3313 GCA_964476165.1 uncultured Fimbriimonadaceae bacterium | reverse complement strand
GCTGCGACTGTTCATAGAACTTGACGTTTACTGCGGCGGACGGTTCGACCAGAGCGCCAAGGGTCATGCCTGCGACCGCAGTGTCCACCGCTTGTTGGATCGTGAGCCACAGAGGCATGATCGAACAGCCGGTTAGATGGACGCACTCCGGTTCTTGTCCGGTAAACCGGTCACAAAAGCCGTCGCGATAAATCTTTCCGCCCAACACGTCCAATATCTCCTTGACAAGAATCTTCTCTGGCTCCCGTGCGAGGACATAGCCACCGACCTGCCCGCGATGGCTCATTACGAAGCCGCCTTTCTTGAGCAACGAAAGTATTTTTGCGACATGGGACGGAGTGATCCCTTCCCTCTTGGAAAGCGCGGGGATCGTCAAAGAGCCCTCTTTGGCGATGGCGATCAGGCACCTGATCCCATATTCTTCCTGCGCGCTCAGTTTCATTGCGTTTCGTAATTATACATTGGGTCA
Source organism: uncultured Fimbriimonadaceae bacterium (assembly GCA_964476165.1). Classification (GTDB taxonomy): domain Bacteria; phylum Armatimonadota; class Fimbriimonadia; order Fimbriimonadales; family Fimbriimonadaceae; genus JADFMN01. The sequence goes on along the minus strand of CAYYZP010000295.1, from coordinate 2,844 downwards.
CAGGAGCCCGAGGTCGAGGCGAATGTGCTCGGGAATCCGGTCGATGGAAAACGGCGGGTCCCACACCAGTTCCAACTCGACTTTCGCGACTCCGGGGACTCGTTCGGCATTTACTTGGACCTCGGCTGGGAGGCTTTCGGCGACGGGACACGCAGGCGAAGTGAGCGTCATCTTGATCGCCACGTTTGCGCGCTCATCGACATCGATCCCATAGATGAGTCCGAGGTCGTAGACGTTGACGGGTATTTCCGGGTCATAGACCGTGCGGATGGCCTCGATGACTTCGCCTTCGAGCAGGCTTCGCTCGATGGTCGTCAGGTTTCGTTTTTCTGGGGTCACACTGTCGATTCGATCTGGCATTTTTTTACTCCGTCGTGACTTTCTCGCCGGTCGTGACCGCGCTCTTGAGCGCGTGCCAGGCGAGGGTCGCGCACTTGACGCGGTTGGGAAACTCCTTGACTCCGCTTAGACATCCGAGTTCGCCCATGTCGTCGCTCGATGATTCGTCAGTTAGGGACCTGCGAAACCGCTCGACGAGCGCGAGGGCGTCCCCCACCTGTTTTCCTTTGACGATCTGCGTCATCATGGACGCGCTTGCTGTCGAGATCGCGCAACCTGCGCCGGAAAACTTGAGGTCGCTAATAACGCCGCCCGTGACGCGCACCCGGAGCCGCACATGGTCTCCACAAAGCGGATTGTAGCCCTCTGCCTCATGCGTGTACTCCTCGAGTTCGCCAAAGTTGCGCGGCTTTTTACCGTGGTCGAGAATGATCTCCTGATAAAGGTCGTGCAGGCTCAAGAGAAGATTCTCCTGGCTTCTTGGACGGCTTCAATGAGCGTATCGACCTCTTGCATCGTGTTGTAAACGGCGAACGACGCACGGGTGGTCGCGGCCACTCCAAGGTGCGCCATGAGCGGCATGCAACAGTGATGGCCGGTGCGGACCGCGACGCCATGCTTGTCCAAAACAGTTCCGACATCGTGGGAGTGCGCGACGTCGATGGCGAAGGAGACGACTGCGGCGCGGTTTTTCGCGTTGCCGAAAACGGTCACTCCATCTATTTCTAACAGCCTCTTTCGCGCTGATTCGGCTAGCGATGATTCATGGCGCGCGATCGCATCCATACCGATCGTGCCGATAAACCTCGTCGCTTCTGCAAACCCGACGGCGGCGGCGACACTGGGAGTGCCGGCCTCAAACTTCTCTGGTGGATCAGCAAAGTTCGTCTTTTCGAACGTGACGCCTCGCACCATGCCCCCACCCGTTTGATACGGCGGCATTTTAGTAAGTAGTTCGTGCCGTCCATAGAGTGCGCCGATCCCCATTGGGCCATAAGCCTTGTGCGCCGTCAGGGCGACAAAGTCCGCGCCCCACGCTTGTACGTCGATGCGTTGGTGCGCGAGCGCTTGGGCAGCGTCAATCATCGTGACAGCGCCGTGCTTGTGGGCAATGCGACAAATTTCGCTGATGGGATTGATCGTTCCTGTGACGTTGCAGACCGCCTTGACGCACACGGCCCTCACTGATCCATCCATCCGAGAAGTCAACCATTCGAGATCGACCTCCAAGGTGGGGGTGAGCGGAATCGGTTCTATCCGCGCTCCCATTTCCTGTGCGACCATCTGCCAGGGGACGAGATTAGAGTGGTGCTCCATCGTCGAAACTAGAACAACGTCGCCTGCCTTAAGGATTGATCGGCCCCAACTCGACGCGACCAGATTGATCGCCTCGGTGCATCCTTTTGTGAACACGACACTCTCTCGCTGCGGTGCGTTGAGCCAATTGGCAACCTCGGACCGTGCCGATTCATAGGCTTCGGTCGCTCGCTGACTGAGGAGGTGGACGCCGCGATGGACGTTGGCGTTGTCGTGCTTATAGAACTCGTCCATAGCCCGGAGCACAACCATGGGCCGTTGGGTGGTGGCGGCGTTGTCGAGATAGGCCAACGGGCGTCCAGAGACGTACTGCTCAAGCGCTGGGAACACTTTCCTGATCGAGGTGAGGTCCAAGGTCTGTGTTTCCATCGGGGCCAGTCTTTTCTACGCCTTGGGGTCGGCTTCCAGGGCGCCGGGGAGGGGCAATGGTGGGCCCAATGTGATTCGAACACATGACCTCACCCTTATCAGGGGTGCGCTCTAACCAACTGAGCTATGGGCCCTCGCTATGTTCGATGTTACCAGAGTGATCGGCTGAATCCGGCCCGCACTTTAGGTATGGAAAGGGCGCCCGACTGTTACCCTTGCGGGCGAAGAAACGTCATACTCAATGGAACCGGATAGACAATTTTTCGTGTTCGCCGCTATACTGGAAGCAGGTTCGGGCGAGCGTTGGACGTCCGGCAGGATGGTTATTGCTTATGGCACTTGCACAAAGAGCGTTTCTTGGACTCGTTTTTGTTTCGTTTGCGACCACGGTTTTCGCACAGATTTCGGGGCCCGTCCCTATGGCATGGCGTTGGGTCGACCGCGTCGAGCGAATCCCCAAGGGCGCACCGATCGTTCAAGGCGATAAGGTGTATATGGCCGTCGGTGCCCGGATGTACTGTCTGGACAAGGACACTGGCAACGAAATCTGGCGCTTTCCTCTCGGTGAACCGCTCGATGCTCAGTTTGTGACTGGCGCCGCGATCTGCGGAGACGTGATGGTGGCAGCATTGGACGACAAGCGGATCTTTGGCGTGAACATTTTGACTGGCGAGCGTGTGTGGGACTACGTCGCCGATGCGACCGTCTTTGCAAAACCGGTGGTGTCGGACCGATACGTAGTCGCTCAGTTGGTCAACAACACTTTGATCGCCCTAGATGGCAAGGATGGCTCTCCGGTGTGGGCAGAGCCGTACAAGA
>CAYYZP010000294.1:0-8067 GCA_964476165.1 uncultured Fimbriimonadaceae bacterium | reverse complement strand
GGCACGCGGCACAACGTGGGTTTCGAGGTCGTAGACGCCATCGCCAATCGGCACAAGGTCCGGCTCGCGACTTTCAAGCAGAACGCGCGCTATGCGGTGTGCGAGATCGGGGGGGTGGGGGTGTTGCTTGTGAAGCCAATGACCTTTATGAATTTGAGCGGCAAGGCGGTCGCGGCCCTCACGAAGACGTTTCAAGTGCCTTCTGACCGTTTGCTTGTTGTCGCGGACGATCTCGATCTGGATATTGGCGTGACGAAGATGAAGCCTAAGGGCGGGTCAGGCGGACACAACGGCCACAAGTCGATCATCGCGGCCCTGAAGACCGAGGACTATCCTCGAATCAAGATCGGAATTGGAAAGTCGGACGAGTCGATTGATCATGTTTTGAGCAGGTTTCGTCCTGAAGAAACTGTACAAATCGAAGCGGCGATCAAGAAGTCGGCCGACGCCTGCGAGGAGTTCGTCCGCAACGGGCTCGACGCCGCGATGCGCGTCTGCAACAGTTAAGTGAGCGAAAACTCAGCCTTGCGTTCGACCCAAGAGTGCTGAAGCGAGAGGACGTGGAGCGGGCCGGTGTGGCGGTTCCAGATCGCGGCGCGCCTATGCATGTACGCGTAATAGGTGGAATAACGGTCCTGCATATAGTTCCAATGGCCGACCCCGGCGCAGGTCCTCAGAAGAACGTACATTCCCGGATGGACGTCGACGTCGTCGGTGAAGATGTGGATCGCTTCTTTGGCGTCCCCCCCTTCGATCACCGTCTTCGCCGCGATGATGTGGCCCTTTAAATTGATCTTCATCGAGCCTTGGTTTTGGAGGAGCACAAACTCGCTCCCAATGTCTTCGTTCCGCTGCACACCAATGATTCGAACCATAAGCCCACCGATCTATGGTGATAAAGACGGTGGGGGTGGTCGAAAAGTCGCTAGGACGGTGGGGGATTTTCCAAGTCGAGCGCAGATTCAAAATTTTGTTCGATCCGGTCCAGCACGATGCACGCCGCCGAAAGTTCGTGGGGGAGCAGTCCGCGCGTCATCGTCTCTTCGCTGGCGACGACGAGGTCCCGGATTTTCTGGAGAACCCTGGTTGTCTTTGCCGTGAGGACGAGGACCTTGACCCGTCCGTCCTTTTTGGAGTTCGTCTGTCGGATGAGCCCTTTTGCGACATGGTTCTGGACGGACTCGCTCAATGTCGCGGCGGTCACGCCAAGACGCCGCGCGACCTCGATCTGAGAGGCCTCCTCTCCAGCGTTCGAAATCGCGGTCAGAAGTAGAAAGGTCGTCCAGGAGACACACAGGGCTTCGAGCCTTGGTTCGAGGTATTCGGCTTGCAGATCGTAAACAGCGGCGATCCGGGCGCCGATCATCGACTTGGCCATTTGCTTAGGCTACCAAATGTCTTGTCAGAAGGGCAAGGGACCTACTGGATGGCGCGCGTTAGGAGCGCTGCATTTCTCGGATTTTTGTGCGTGTCAGGATTCGGAGAGCCACGACGTCCGCGATTTCGTTCGTGTTCGGCCCTGCTGCCGGCTTTTCACGAATGAGTTCGCCCATGAGCGTGCCGGGGACCTCACTGTCCGCGAGTCCCAACATGTGCCCGATCTCGTGCATAACGACGTCACGGGTTTGCTCTTTGGTGAGGGGTCTGCCTTCGAGCGTGAGCACGATGGATATCTGCCCCGAGTACGTCACTTCGTGGCGCTTCGAGTTCCACCTATAGTTCCGTGTGAGGTTGATCTTTCCCAGTGAGTCGGCGCTGTCAGCAAGTGTGCTGACGAACTTGACAACGACCTGCGAAGTTTCGATTTCGTTTCCGACCTTGACAGGGAAGTCCTTGCCCAGTTCCTTGTACCACACGTCGAGGGCTTCGTGGATCGCTTGCTCTTGAGACAAATTGTCGACCGTGGACGTGTCGATGAAGATCGTGACTCCACCGGACAAGAGCACTCCTTCATAGAGCGCGTGCGCAAACTGTTCGTCGCCGTCGGCCATGGCCTTGGAAGCAGTCTGGAACGCGCTCCGAACGTCATCGGAAACGCCTTCGGGCAACACGCTGTCGTTCGTGTCCGCCCAAACGGCGGATACGACGAAAAGCATAAAACAACGGAAGACCTTCATTGCCCAATCGACCTCCTACACTTACTGTGCCTCCAATCAATAGGCAAACAAGCACGGAGAATTGCGAGTGTGGGCGAAATCAGGTGTTGATACTGTCCTGCTCTTTAACGGCGCGGTCGAGTGAACCATGTGGAATGTTCCAGTCAACGAACCCTTGACGAATGGTCTCCACGTATCCTTGCCGGGGAGCCTTGTACTGAGGAGGATCCATCTGGTAGAAGATAGCAGTCCCTTCTTCGACCTCGAACGTACGTCTGACATAAAGGTTGGGAACGCTTTCATATCCATCGAGCGCGCGCTGGTCGTCCTCTGAGACCCAATAGAGCGCGCCATTTACGACCTCGCCTGCGCACAATTCAACGTCAGCGGCCCCACGCAGGACTAATTTATATCCGGGCAGATCGCGGGTTCTTATCGGTCGGGCAGACGTGCATCGGTCACGCATTTGGCTGAGTGACAGGTTAGACCCATAGGCAAAGTACAGGCTGTCCACTCCCTCATATTATCACGACCTGGGCACGGGATAGAATGGTTCGCAGAAATGCCTCGGGAACAAGTCGAACAGAAGATCGAAGGTTTTTTGCGCTCAGGAATCGCCCAAGGCGTTGCGCCTGGGATGGCTTGCGCGATCGGTTCCGCGGACCGAGCCTACTTTGGCTATGCTGGGCGGCACCGCTACGAAGGGGACAGTCCGTCAGTCGACCAGGGCACGCTTTGGGATATCGCTTCGCTGACCAAGGTCGTTGCAACGACGAACATCGCGATGCGCATGAACGAATGCGGCGACCTCGAAATCGACGACTATGTCCAGCGGATCGTGCTTGAGTTCGTTGGAGACCACAAGCACGACGTGACGGTCCGGCACCTGTTGCAGCACACGAGCGGACTGCCCGCATACGGCGATTACTCTCGATACACGAACGCCTTGGAGGTCAAGGACGAAATCTTGCGCACAGAACTCGAGGGGCTTCCGGGAGAAATGGAGACTTATTCTTGTCTTGGATTTGTTGCACTGGCGGAAGTGGTGGAGAGGAGGAACCGAATTGGTCTGGACGAACTCTTTCGAGAAAAGATCGGTGGCCCGCTCGACTTACAGGAGACTGTGTTTAAGCCGACCAAAGACCAACGAGTTCGCTGTGCCCCCACCGAGACCACGACCGAATGGCGTACAAGGCTTGAGGACATGAGGGGCTTTCAGCGCGTCGACAGTGAATTTATCCAGGGTTCGGCGCACGACCCGATCGCTTATCTTACGGGGGGGGTGAGCGGAAACTCCGGACTTTTTTCGACAGCGCACGATCTGGCAAAGGTCGCGCAAGCGTGGCTCAGGGCTGTCGGTGCGAGCGACCCAGAGATGAACGGATCATTGGCCGCGTCCCCAATTTTCTGCAAATCGACGATGAGCAAATTTATTGTGCCGCGAATCCCTGGCGGGCACGGGCTTGGGTTTGACACAAAGTCGCCAATAGGCTCGCAGGCAGGCTCGCGGTTTTCGGCCCGAACTTTTGGGCATACCGGGTTTACTGGAACCCGAATGTGGGTCGATCCTGAGAGTGGGGTGTTCGGTGTGCTTTTGACCAATCGGGTGCATCCGTCGTCCACAAACGAGAAGATCATGGAGTTCAGCCCGCGGTTCTTCGACTTCGTCCACGAACTGCTTACTTGAACTTCTCTTAATGAGCGCTATGAGTAGAATCCCTTCCATGAGCCTTGCTTCTTTTCTTCTTGCGGTGGCCGCGTGTTCGGGTGCGCCGGATCCGGTGTCCGCTCCCATTGCCAACGTTGAGCGACCAAGACTTGTCGTCGTGATCAGCATCGACCAGTATCGTGCGGACTATTTGACGCGGTTTGCCGACGATTATCTTCCGGCAAAACAAGGCGATGCGGTGGGGGGGTTCCGGTTCCTCACGGAGACAGGTGCGAACTACATCGACGGCCACTACATGCATTCGCAGACCATGACCGGCCCTGGACACAGCGTCATCATGACCGGGAGCGTGCCTGGACTTAATGGGATCGTTTCGAACGCGTGGTACGACAGGACGATCCCGGATGTATCCAAACGTGGCGTCTATTGCGTGATTGATCGCTCGGTGAAGACGGTGGTGGGCACGAGCGACCCGATGAGCCCCTTTAACCTCAAGGTGACCACGGTGGGGGACGAACTCAAAATGGCGACCAACGGGAAGGCGAAAGTGGTCGGCATCGCACTGAAGGATCGCGCGTCGATCCTCATGGCTGGGCACTCGGCGGATTCCGTTGTGTGGTTCGACACCGGAACGAACAATTGGGTGACGAGCACCCACTACGCGCCAAACGGTCAGTTGCCTGGATGGGCAAAAGCGATTAACGACAGTAGCAAAGCCGAAGACATCGCTACAAAACTGTGGACGCCTTCTTTGCCGGACGCCGCGTACTGGAAGGCAAGGCGCCCGCCGTTCGACCAAGGGCCGGCGCGCACTCCACTCTTTTCGCACAACGTCAACACCGATTTTTTTGGCAATCCTTCGGCGAACGACTTTGTTTTTGAGACCGCGCTTTCGGCGATCGATGCGGAGAAACTCGGGCAGGACGATGTTGCCGACGTGTTGGTGATCGGGCTTTCTACAAACGACTATATCGGTCACAAATACGGCCCGAACAGCCCCGAAGTCATGGATGTGAGCGTACGGACGGACAAGTCGCTCAGCGATTTCTTCAACCACTTGGCGATGAAAGTTCCTGGAGGATTGTCGCGTGTCGTGATAGCGCTGACCGCTGACCACGGCGTGGTGCCGATCGTGGAAGAAGTGCGCGACACTTACCGGGTCAAGTCGCTTGTTCGCGACGTCGAAAAGTCTATAAACGTTGCGGCTAAGGCTGCGATGGAAGATAAGTACGGGCCGGGTGCATGGATCGCGAGCGGCGGTACGAGCATGTATCTTAACCACGAACTTCTCGCATTGAAAAAAATTGATCTGTCTGAGGCGCAGCACGTCGCGTCAGTTGCCACCGGTAAGGTGCAGGGCGTATATTGTTCGTTCACCGCGACCGATGTGATGGAAGGACGGCTCCCTCATTGGCCGTGGATTGAGCGGGTCTACAACGGATTTCATCCGACTCTTTCACCCGACGTGCTTACGTTCGAGAACCCTGGTTCGTACGACGGTGGGGGTACTGGGACGGGACACGGAGTCCCCTGGGCTTACGACACGCACGTACCGATCGTGTTCTGGGGTGGGGGTATGCGGGCAGGCACGTATACCGAGACGGTCTCGGTCAGCGACATTGCCCCCACCCTGTCGGCGATCTTGGGTATCGAACAGCCTTCCGGCTGCGTCGGTCGCCCGCTCTCCGCGCTTGGAAGGTAGTCCCCCCCCCTGTCCGCTCTTGTGGAGTGTTTTCTATCCCTCAGCCCGCTCACGGGTTGAGGGTGGTATACTCGATCGAAGCGATACCCTCATTCCCTGAGGGGATTGAGGGATAGGAATCGATTCTTCACGTCCTGATTCGTTGACCCTTGACCCTCTTTTACCAACTCAATTTTTCTAAACTCGACCTCGCATCCTTCGGCTTGGACCGCGATGTGACCGCGCGAGGCTGTACACCTGGTCCCTAGATTGACCAATGTTCCATTCACCCAGACGACGACGCGCGAGCCGAAACACTCGATGACCATTGTGTTCCATTCCCCCACCGCGTGCTCCGAGCCGTCAATGAGATTAAGTATCCGTCGCGCCTTGTCGCCATCGACTCCCCAATTTGATGGCGGTCCGCGGCGGGACACCATGTTCGGGACAGTGATGTCTTCGCCAATGCACCAAAAGTCTCCTGCGTCGCCGCTGTGCATCTGCACTTCCAAGGACTGTGGAAACATTCCGTACAGTCGTCTTGGATTAGACGCATGGACCAACACGCCGCAGTTTCCTGGCGTCGCAGAAAAGCGATATTCGACCGTCAACTGATAGTTCTCGTAAACGTTGTCGGTTATGAGGTGCCCCCCCGGCGTTCCGAGGCTGACCAAAAGTCCGTTCCGGACGACGAACGGCTTCGCCCCCCGCGGATTCGCGTCCAACGCCGGAACATCCATGTGCCAACCCGAGAGGTCGTTGCCATTGAACAACTTGGTCGGCTCCCTCTGAGAATCGGAAGCGACGGCTACAAGAACGAAGGAGAGAACCATGTCCCGCATTCTATCTCTCCAGAGTCAGCGAATGTGCGAGTCAGCGTCAGCGCGATTCTGTGAGGCCCGCGACCCAATGACCTGCGACGCGCTCATGTACCATCGAACCATGCCAGTCCCCTACCTCCTCAACTATGTGTTGCACGGGCTCGACGCTTCTCCGAACACGCTCGCGACGATCCTGAAGGGGCTCGACGAGAAATCGCCGTTGTGGGAAGTCCGCCCAGGCCCAGAACGATTTACTCTTCGCGAGTCTGTCGCACACCTCGCCGATTGGGAGCCGATCTGGGTGCAGCGCATGACGCGCATCGTCAGTGAGGACACGCCAAGTCTCCCGAGCATCGACGAGGGCGAGATGGCTGTTCTGCACGACTACGCGCACGCGTCCCCCACCGAGTCATTGCGAAAGTACAAAGAGGAACGCAAGAAGGTGGTTGCGTTTTTGCGCGAGCGAAAGGAAACCGATTGGGCGAGGCAGGGAAACAGGGAAGGCGCGGGACTGATGTCGCTGTTCGAAATAGCCGCCATGATCCTCGGCCACGATGGGTATCACATGACCCACGCGCTCGAGTGTCTCAAATAACACGTTCAACGAAGATTCAGCGATCGAAAGTACTTGTTCACTGGGCCGTTCTGATGTCGGCGTGACAATTCGATGGCACTGATCCCTTCGCCGTCCACGTCCGCGGGCTTCGCCCCGTGCTCAACGAGCTTGCGCACGAAGTGGTCATCGCCCGTGTAAATCATCGATGCCCAGTGGAGCGGTGTCCGCCCACTGTCGTCTTTAAGGGTGAGATCAATACTTGAACCCAACAAGACATCAAACACCATCTCGTTCTTGGAGATCAGTGCGTCTAAGATTGCGAAAGTTGCTGATTTGGAGGAGCTGCCTTTCAACAGGGCTCTAGTGAGCTCCGAGCTCTCGATTCCGACGGCGGCAAATAAGGGTTGAAATTCGGTCGATTCCCATTCAGGTTGGGCACCGTGTGACAACAGGATATTCAGCGCTTCAATATTGTTTGATATCGCTGCGTACGTGAGTGCTGATGCGACATGCTCTTCCTTTCTGTTGACGATTGCTCCCTTGGCGAGCAGTGCGCGCATAGTATCAACTTGGCCAAACTGGGATGCGACGTCAAGAGGCGAACGGTCGGTATCGTCCCGTGCGTCGACCCGGGCGCCAGCGGACAGCAGAATTTCAGTCTTTCTATAGTCGAATGCCGCGAAGTGTAGCGGAGTCTCTGCGTGAGGAGCCGCGAAATTTACGTCTGCACCTGCAGAGATTGCAGTTCGCACGTCATTCTCTGTTCCATACAAGATGGCACTTATGAGGGCATTGGCTTTCTCATCCGCAGAAAGTGTAAGTATCGCGTGGGGTGTGACAGCGATATTCGCTCTTGTCAGGGCAACTGGCAACGAAGCCATTTGACTCATGCACAGTGCAGCAGTTGCCCATGCAGTGCCTGCATAGGAAATAAACTGATCGATCCCGTGCGGGAAACCGGTCTCAAAGTACGGCAGGCCGTCGGTCTTGCGCCTAGTTTTGACGTGCCACGACCCGTCGCTCAACTGAGTGGAGACCAGGAACTTTTCTCCCCGTGAAAAAATTCTGGTGTCAGATCCAGTAGCGAGCCGAAGCGCGACAAGTGCAGAACCAGTCGCATAAGCGTCAGAGGGAAGTCCCGACAATTGCGACCAGCCCCCATCTTCGTTTTGAGTTGCGACGATGTCACCAACCGCCTTTTGTATAACGCTGTTTGGCGCGCTCGTCCAGAAGAGTCCGAGAAG
>CAYYZP010000293.1:0-6288 GCA_964476165.1 uncultured Fimbriimonadaceae bacterium | reverse complement strand
CGAATGCCCGACTGGTGGCAGAGCAGGTCCCGGACCAAATAAGTATGGTGGGCGGGGAGATCGGGCAGATATTGACGCACCGGCGCATTCAAATTTACTTTGCCTTGCTCGACCAGTTCGAAAATTAGCGTAGCCGTGATTGCCTTGCTAACCGAAGCCAGGCGAAAGAAGTCTGTTGGACGGACGCGCGTTCCTCGCGCAACGTCTGCAAAGCCGAATCCTTTGGCAAAGATGATTTGGCCCTTCTTTGCTATTGCGATTGAGAGACCGGGCACGTTATGACGCTTGCGGTAGGCTTCGATCTGACTGGTTGCGTGGTCGGCATGTACCCAATTCTGCTGACTTTGCGCGAATCCAAGGGCGGTGGTGGATAGCAGAAAGAAACTGACCAATACGCGGCGCATAATCGTATCTTACTCCACAACATCCGTACCTGGAGATCGGGCCGCAACGTAACCGACGTTCCATCTGCAGACGAAGACACGATTGTCGACTATCCATCGGGAGCCTTTACCGAATAGTCCAGTTGCAACCTCAACTGCTTCGCGCTCAGATGGCATCATAAGCTCAGTCCAGACAGATGGTGCCTCGTAGACTTAGCGGACACTCCCAGCACAGTTCTAAGCGCGTCCACTTCGGTGTACCAGAAATCTAAGGAGTAAGGAGTAAGGAGTAAGGCATAGGGAGGACGTCGCCCGCTTGGCCATTTTTTGGCGGCGTCCCGACTCCGCTTCGCTCCATTCTCCTCACTGTGTTCGGCGGGATCTCGCAAGCTCGAAAGATCGCGGTTCGTTGAGCGTCGCGCAATGGAGTCCACCTCCCTGCCATGTGAAAGGTGTGGAGTGAACAAAAGCAACTTTGCGCCCAGGAAACGCGTCGATCATAATCTTCTTGACTCTGGCTTCCGTTTCCCTTGAAGTGCCATCTTCAACAAAACTCGGGACTACAACAACATCGTTCGCAATCACAAAGTTCAAGTAGCTCGCTGCAGCGACCTGTATAAGTTTGTCGCCAGCCATCCGCCCTTCTCGATTCGGAAATAATATCTCGTTCCAGAGTGACTTTTGATCTCCCCTGGGTGTCAGTGTCACGGATCTCTCAATTGGCTCTGGATTTGGGACTTTGATGATTCTGAACCGATTGCCGTCCTGATCCGTTGCATTCGACAGAATCTCAAAATTCTTGACCATTCGTTCGCGGTTTATTTGGTCAACCGGATGAGTGGGCGATTTGTCGTCGACCCAGGCCAGCAGGATGGTGTGCGCATCTGCAAACCGCACGAACTCATCCGTATGGCCCCCTGCACCTTGTCCAACATATTCGTCTTGAATGGTTGCCATCATGTGGGGGTCTTCCGCCATTCCTGCGTCCAGCCAGATCACTTTCTTGATTCCTGGCATGCTTCGTAGTTCACGCTCGATGGCAGCGAGTGACATTTTCGGATGCCTGCTCATAGCAAGTTGCCTTGAAATCAGAAGCACTCCCTTTCCATTGACTTCAAACGATGCGTTTTCAAGTAGCAGGGAGGACTTCACGACCTGAGCGTTCGTGGTCTTTGCGAGATAGCCATCCAAACCATCATCCTTCGAGTCAAAGTACGCGAGGAACTCGCTTCTGGTTTTCGGGTCGTGGGGAAAGAGAGTGTTGCACCATGCCTCATACCCGTACAGACTCCACTTGAGGTCGATGATGCCTAGGTTTCGATCCTCGTCAACTGTGAACACGGTTGCATCACGCATGAAAAGAGTCGCCCCTTTATTGGTAAAAAACTTTACGGATTCAGTACGGACGCCGTTAGAGTTGAGGCCCAATCTGACCTTCCTGACGTCCGCTTGAGTACCAAGAAGCATCTTGATGCCCACATGAGGCTGCAAAGCCTTCACGAGATCAGATGTCACCTTCATGAATGCGAGGTCGTTCGGTTCCGCACTCAACCAGATCGCACTCTGACGCTCGAACTCGCCAGGTTGTCGTATCGACTCAGGAGAATACGAAAGCGTTGACAAACACGCGACCAGAGTTGGAAGGAGCACATTTCGATTCTACCGGCAGACCTGCACCGAATTCAGACCTGTACTAAGTTTTTAGGGAGCAGGGATGTAGGGTGCCACGGTTTGTTCCCGATGTTCGTGCGGGACAGGCCGTGCGACCGCTGGGGACTCCCACGCCAGGCCTCGGCTCGACCGCACGGCCCGCCGCCGGAGCGGACGAACCGTGGCACCCTTCGGCTAAAGAGGGGGGAGGACGTCGCCCTTTCACGGCGAAGATCGCGGGTTCGAGTCCCGTCCGGAGTACCATTTTTAGGTCCCCGCTTCGATCGTTGTAACAGGGAATCGACCGCAACCTTGGGCCAAGGTGAAGCCGAAGGAACGAAAGGACGGACTGTTTGACAATTACCTCTCTGAAGTCGAGTCCGCCATAATCAGGGGGTTGGAACGGGCTTTCTATCAGTCAGGCGGTACCTTGCCGCTCGATTCGGGCAGTTATGTCCCTCGGGCAGCGGACCGGGATCTCGTCGAAGCCCTGGTGGCGGGCGAGTATTGCTATCTTCTCAACTCCCGCCAAATCGGTAAATCGTCGCTGTGCGTACGGGCGATGGACGAACTCTCTCGGCGCGGTCTGCGCGTGGCTTTCCTCGATCTCACAAAGTTCGGTGGAAAGAACCTCACTGCCGAGCAATGGTACGTCGGGCTCCTTCGCGAGATCGGTCGCACTCTCGGACTTGCCGAGCCGATGCTGGATGCATGGAAGACGGGGAGCGGCCTTGGCCCGATGCAGCGGTTCTTTGGCGCCATAAGCGAAGTTGCTGTCCTCTCTGGGTCGCCGCTAGTCGTCCTGCTCGATGAGATCGATGCGACGAGAGGTCTGCCTTTCGACACCGACGAGTTTTTCGCTGGAATACGCGAGTACTACAATCGCCGCGTTCACGATGAGGTATCGCGAAACCTGACTTTCTGTCTGATCGGCGTTGCGATTCCGAGCGACCTTATCCAAGATCCGTCGACGACGCCGTTCAACATCGGTCGGCGCATCGAGTTGCGGGACTTTACCGAAGAAGAGGCAATGCCGCTGGCCTCCGGACTCGGGCCGGAAGGCGAGAAAAAGATCCGACGCATTCTCTACTGGACCGGCGGACATCCATATTTGACACAGGCAGTGTGCGCAGAATCGGTCGCGCACACTGAAGAGAGTATAGATAGGATCGTCGAGAGGATGTTCTTTCTTGCCAATGCGCGTGAGACGAACGTTAACTTCGCCGATGTGCAGAACCGGCTCTTCGGCGTGGTGCCGGACGGCGTCTCGCCGGAAGAGCACCGTGCGGCCGTTTTGGACCGCTATGACCAAGTCCGCTCGCAGCGCAAGTCGGTCCGAGATGACGAGACTGACCGATTTGTCTCGATGCTTAAACTGTGTGGCCTAACGCGGGTGCTTGATGGATACCTTTGTGTCCGCAACCGAATCTATCTCCGAGTATTCGATCTCGACTGGATCCGTAGCCAGATGCCGAATGCGGAGTTGGAGCGACAACGTCGTGCTGCCAAGAGCGCGTCATGGCGCGTGGGACTGGTCGCTGGAGCAGTGGCCGTGGCAATTGGTGGCCTTGCGGTGTTTGGATTTGCCAAAGCGCGGGAGGCGGAGGCGAGGACACGCGATGCTCTTGTCGCCAAGGTCAGAGGCGATCGGCTGCTCTATCAGACGAACATGAGCCTTATCCAAACCGAGTTCGAGGCCAATCACTTCGGGCGCGTCAAAGAGTTGCTCGACGAGTCGGCAATGCCGGTCTACGCTGATTTTCGGGGATCTGAATGGGGTTACTGGGACTATCTGATGAACACCCAACTCGTCGCTCTCAAGGGGCATACGAGAGACGTAGTCAGCGCATCGTTTTCGGCTGACGGAAGTCGGATCGTGACCGCAAGCCTTGATAAGACGTCGCGTGTGTGGAACGCGCGCGACGGTAGCGAGATTGCCGTACTGGAAGGTCGCTTCAAGCAATTGATGTCCGCTGCTTTTTCGCCAGACGGCACTCGGATCGTGGCGGGGAGCCTTGACAAAACGGTGCACGTGTGGGACGCGCAAGACGGGCGAGAGGTCGCGAGATTGAAGGGAAACATCGAAGTGATTGACGCGTCGTATTCGCCAGACGGAACCTGCATGGTGACCACGAGCGTCGACGCTTCGGCGCGAGTATGGGATGCGCGGGACGGTCGAGAAGTGGCTGTGTTAACTGGCCACCAAGGCAGCATCACCGACACCTCGTTCTCGCCGGACGGTACTCGGATCGTGACGGCGAGTCAAGATAGGACAGCGCGCGTGTGGGACGCGCGGGACGGTCGGGAGATCACCGCATTGAAAGGCCACACTGATGAGGTGGTCAGCGCTTCGTTCTCGCCCGACGGAAGTCGGATCGTGACCGCGAGCCGCGACAAGACGGCGCGCGAATGGGACGCGCGGAACGGTCGAGAGATATTCACGTTGAAGGGGCATACGGAGATATTGACGGTCGCCTCTTTTTCTCCCGACGGAAGTCGGATCGTGACAGCGAGTCGGGATACGACCGCGCGCGTGTGGGACGCGCGCGACGGCCGAGAAACCATGGTGTTGAAGGGCCACGCCAGAGACGTCGACGACGCCTCGTTCTCGCCAGACGGGAGCCGGATCGTGACCGCGAGCCGGGACTTGACAGCGCGAATATGGGACGCGCGCGACGGTCGTGAAATGACGGTATTGAAGGGACACACAGGGGTTCTTCACGAAGCGTCGTTTTCGACGGACGGGACAAAAATATTGACCGCGAGCGCCGACGGTACGGCGCGCGTGTGGGACGCGCGGGAGGGCCGTGACTACGCTGCTCTGAGAGGACACAAAGACCTCGTGATCACGGCCGCGTTCTCGCCAGACATGAGTCGGATCGTAACCGCTAGTTTTGACCAAACGGGGCGGGTGTGGGACGCGCAGGACGGACATGAGATCGCGACGTTGAAGGGTCACAAATGGGTCGTACACAGTGCATCGTTTTCGCCAGACGGAAGTCGCATCGTAACATCGAGTTGGGACAAAACGGCGCGCGAATGGGACGCACAGGACGGCCACGAAATCCTTACGTTGAACGGCCACACCGATTATGTTTACTGGGCGTCGTTTTCGCCAGATGGGGGTCGTATCGTGACTTCAAGCCGGGACAAGACGGCACGCGTGTGGGACGCAATGGACGGCCGAGAGGTCACCTCGTTTGGGGGGCACTCGGGGCTTGTGTTCACAGCATCATACTCTCCGGACGGGAGCCGGATCGTGACTTCGAGCAGTGACACAACGGCACGCCTGTGGAATTCACAGAGTGGAACTAGGATCGACGAGTTCACAGGACACCCTCTTACTGTTTACAGTGCCTCGTTTTCACCGGACGGGAAGCGAATAGTGACAGCGAGCGACGACGCGACGGCGCGGGTGTGGGACGTACTCAATCGTCGCCAAATCTTTGCGTTGAACGGCCACGCGAAAAGCGTGACAGACGCCTCGTTTTCGCCGGACGGGAGTCGGATCGTCACCGCGAGTTATGACTTGACGTCGCGCGTATGGGACGCACGCGACGGACGCGAAATCTTCGCTCTGAAGGGGCACACGGAAGGAGTGAGAAGCGTCTCGTTTTCTCCGGACGGTCAATATCTTCTTCTTGCGTCGGGCAACGAGGCGCGAATACTGCCCCTGAATCAAGAGGCTGCGAAAAAACTTTCTTTCGTCCGCCAGGTAGCCTGGGTGGCCGACCAACTCGAAGACTCTGCCAGACACAAGGATCTCTTCGCTTGGAACTGGCAAATGAACCATTACGTGACGCCGGAACTGGCTGGGTCCAAGGAGATACAAGCAGCCTTTCAAGCGGCTGTTAAGAGCCCATCTTCCATAATCGCATCCGACGCCCGGAAAAGAATTTCGGCCACAAGCACATCAGGAACTCGATGACCCAGTCCGCCACTGAAACTGCCCACGTCCTGATGACCGACAGGATCGGGTATTCGCAGGTGCCGATCGAACGGCGTCCGGCTCTCGACCAGGAACTTCTCGAGGCGATTCAGTCTTGTATTGCGCTGATCGGGATTGACGAGGACGATTGCCTGCGACTCGATTCTGGCGACGGAGTATCGTTGGTGTTCTTCACTGAACCGGTGCGAGCGATGCAGGCCGCCATTCATCTCCATGAAACAGTCGCTCGCATGTCAGAAGTAAAACTGCGCATCGGCCTCCACAGTGGACTTGTAACACGGCGCTTGGACGCAAACAACAAAGCGA
>CAYYZP010000292.1:0-8036 GCA_964476165.1 uncultured Fimbriimonadaceae bacterium | reverse complement strand
TCCACGGCAGCGCGCCGGACATCGCGGGACAGGACAGGGCCAATCCGCTCGCGACGATTTTGAGTGCGGCGATGATGCTACGGTATTCGTTGGACGAATTTGTTTTGGCCGATCGGATCGAGTTTGCGGTGGAGAAAACGCTGGTCGATGGTTATCGGACGGCGGATATTTCGGAAGAGGGGTGTTCGACTGTAGGCACTTGTGAGATGGGCGATGCGGTCGTCGCACGGCTCGATTAGTTTCTGGGTTTTGCGTCATCGATAAGCCTCTGGACGTGACGTGGTCCTACTGGTCATTTGCCTTACTCGCGTCTTGAGGCATGGTCGGTGGAATTCACGGCTGTCCGGGAAGTCGTTTTTTTGCGGAAAGCACTCCTATTGATCCGCCTTCCTGAACAACCGTGGCACAATTGTCCGAGTGAATTCTGAATGATCACAGTCGTTGGTGGTGGGTTTGCGGGGGTGGAGGCGGCGTGGGCGGCTGCGCAGCGGGGTTGTCGTGTGCGGCTTTATGAGATGCGGCCCGTCAAGATGACGCCTGCGCACCAGACTTCTCTTTTGTCTGAGTTGGTGTGCTCGAACAGTTTTAAGTCGCAGGACCCGAATTCGCCTGCGGGCCAGTTGAAGTTGGAGATGAAGGCGCTGGGGTCTTTGGTGATCTCATTGGGTGAAAAATTTTCGGTGCCGGGGGGGGCGGCACTTGCGGTGGACCGTGATCTTTATGCGGCGGCTGTGACCGAGGCGATCGAAGGGCATCCGAACATCGAGGTCGTGCGTGAGGAGTTTACGGCGGAGATGGCTGAGGCGTTTCTACTGGATGTTGCCTGCACCTGGCCCCACCCCCAACCCCCTCCCCGCGAGACAAACACTCGCGGAGAGGGGGCTCCGGACTCCTCACCCCGTGCCCCCTCTCCTCCAGAAAGGCGAGGGGGTTCACTGATCATCGCGACGGGGCCGTTGACGAGCGAGGGGTTGGCGGGGTGGTTGGCGCAGAAGACGGGAAAGGAGCATTTGTATTTTTACGACGCGGTGAGTCCGACGGTGGACGCGAGCACGATTGATTACGAAATTGTGTTCGCGCAGAGCCGATACGATAAAGGGGAGGGAGACGATTATCTCAACTGCCCTTTCGACAAAGAGCAGTACGACGCCTTTGTGCGAGCGCTGGTGGGGGCAGAGAGGGTGCCGCTCCGGGATTTTGAAGCGCCGAAGTATTTTGAGAGTTGCAAACCGATCGAAGAGATCGCCTCGAAAGGACACGATTCGCTGAGGTTTGGAAACTTTAAGCCAGTGGGGTTGACCGATCCGCGCACGGGCAAGCGCGCGTATGCGGTGGTGCAACTTCGTCCGGAGAACAGGGAGAAGACGCTCTTTTCGTTGGTGGCGTGCCAGAACCGGCTCAAGTGGGGGGGGCAACGCGAAGTCTTGCAGATGATCCCTGGGTTGCAGAACGCGGAGTTCGTGCGGCTGGGGGTCATCCATCGCAATACTTATATCGAGTCGCCGAAGGCTCTGACGTCCTATTTGGAGTTGCGCGGGGCGCCTGGGGTCTTTGTTGCTGGGCAGTTGACCGGGGTCGAGGGTTATGTGGAGAGCGCGGCGATGGGGATATGGGCGGGGATTTGTGCGGCGCATCGTTCACTATCGTCTGTCGATTCAGCACGGACAAGTCGTCTCGACCTGTCCATTGCACGAAGCTCTGGCCCCCTCCTAACCTCCCCCGGCCACGAGAGTTTTGAGATGTTGGAATCACGCGGGCCGGGAGAGGGATCCGGAACCTGCAACCTCGTACCCCCACCGCGGGCGTGCGCGTTTGGGTCGCTCGTGAGCCACATCACCGACGAGACGCCGCGCGCGTTTGCGCCGATGAACATCAATTGGGGGCTGTTCCCTGACCCATCTGACGCACCCAGAAAGATGGACGATCGACGAAGCAAGAAACTGGAGGCTGCGAGGGGGGCGTTTGCGGAGTGGAAAGAAGGGGTTTAGGGTTTAGGTTTTTGGTCAAGGGTCGAAAGTCGAAATTTGAAAGCCGAAAGTGAGGGCCGGGCGGTCATGCGGCTTCGTCTTCGGTGTGGACGTCGAGGGCAGGCTCGGCTGACTTGTAGTCCCAGTTGTCGCAGTCGAGCCGTTTGCAGTGGACCATTCTCTGCACACTGCCGTCGGCCATTTCGACGTCCGCCGATTGCGCGAAGCGGCATTCGAGACAGAGATCTGGCTCGATCAGTCGGACAACTTTAAGGTTCTTGCGTGCCACGGTAGTTTGGCTCCTAGAAAGATTTTCGGGGCCGGTGATATTGCACGTCCGGGAAGATTTGCCGGGATTCCTGGCAGACTCAAATCACGGCTAAATTACGAGGGCGCGAGCATGTCGGGCGACCATTCCGTGGCCTGTTTGAGGGCTCGTTGAAGCAGAACCAAGTAATCTTCGTGGGATATTTCGAAGGCGCCGAGCGAGGCTAGGTGGGGGTTCATGATCTGGGCGTCGAACACGGTAAAGCCGAGGTCGCGGCACTTGTTGACCATCGCCCACAAGGCAATTTTACTAGTGTCCCTTTCGGTGTGGAACATGGACTCGGCGCAGAAGAACGAACCGAGCGCGAGGCCGTAAACCCCCCCCACCAGGTTCTCTTGTTTCCAGACTTCGCACGAGTGCCCCCACCCGAGGCGATGTATCTCGGTGTAGACGCGCACGAAATCGTCGCTGATCCAGTTGTCGCCCGGCCTCATGCACGAACGGACCACCTGCTCGAACTGCGTGTCGAACGTGATCTGGAACTCCCCCCTCCGTAGCCTCTTTTTGAGCGAATGAGAGACGTGGATGCCCGAAATCGGGAACAGGGCGCGCACCTTTGGGGCGAGCCATTCGACCTCGTTGGCGTAGACCGTCATCGGGAAGTAACCCTGGCAATAGCCCAGCCAGAGCATTTCGGGCGAGAGGTCCGCGCCGTTCATCGACTCGATTTAAGCAGAATTTGGGAACATTCGGGGCCGCAATCGTTGATACTAGAGGGCATGGATACAAAGGAACTTCTTCAATATCAACTTTCGGCGTCTGCGACGCAAGTCGACAAAGTGTTCGCGGGGCTACCAGGCGAACTGTGGTCGGCGAAGACCAGCGCGGGCGGCATGACACCGCTTGAGATTGCTTCGCACCTGACTGAGTGTTATTTGGCCGCTCAGAAATCGTGCAAGGGCGAAGAACACGAGTGGGGCTCTTACGTCGCGCCGGACGACGACCCTGACGCGGTCATGGCGAGCCTGCGATCGGAGCGGACTAAGGCCAGTGAAGAACTGATGCGCGCGAACAACGAAAAGGCGTTCAAGGACGCCACGCAGTACATCGTCTTGCACGACGCCTATCACGTCGGACAGATGGCGGCGCTGCGTGTCGAAAAGGACGTGGCGTGGGACCCATACAGCATTTATAGTTAGAAGTCGTCGTCTTCGCTCGGTTTCCAGAACGCGCCACTCAGCGCGTGGTAGGCGCACCAAGCCCAGATGAGGGCGAACGGCGCGAAATAGGTCATCGTCTCTCTGATGAGGGTGCCAGGAATGAAGATCGTACCGATGGCGAGCATGAGGAGCGTGGTGACCCACTTGCCGTTGACTGCTCCCACGTTTTTCATAAAGCGGTCGATGCCCATCGAGTCTTCTTTGGGAAGTTTTGAGATCAAGCGCGCGAACTCCCTCGTGAGGGGCTGCAGGCCGAGCCAAACATGGGACAAAACGAACCCCAAAAACAACCCGACGGCGATGAGGGCAAAAATGCGCATCCTGGGAAAGAACCACTGGGCGGTGTCCGATCTCGGCATGTGCGCGACCACGTTGAGAACAATCGCGAGCAGCCAGCAAAGAGGCACGCTGAAGAGGCCGACAGATCTTCGCTTCCATTTGGAGAGCGTGGGGAGCGCGCCGAGGAGCCACTCCATTTCATCGTAGCCGACGACCCTTCCTGAAATGTCCGGCCCGTATCCGATGTACACCCAGTCCCCGCTCGAGCCGCGCCGGAAGAACTGCTCGAAGATTTTTGGGTCGTCGGACATTGCTCAGGATGATGGCACGGATGCTTGGGTTGAGGGTCAGGGGTCAAGCGTCCAGCGTCAGTCGCGTGTCAATCCATGCGAGACAGTCCCCACGTCTCGGTCCCCGCGTGACAGTCCCCGCGAGTGGTATCATCACTTTCTGCGCCGGAGAGGGTGCAAGATCACACGGTTCTGGTGCGCCACTGGGTTCCCGCGAGGGATTGGCGGCGAGTTTGCCAGGGCCGGAGGAACAACCCAGGAAAAAATTATGCCCCAACTCAGTATGAAAGAGTTGCTGGAAGCAGGCGTCCACTTCGGTCACCAGACTCGAAGGTGGAACCCGAAGATGAAGCAATACATCTATGGCGCCCGCAACGGCATCTATATCTTAGACCTACATCAGACGATCAAACTATTTGAAGACGCTCTGAACTTCGTCCAAAACACCGTGAGCGACGGCGGGAGCATCCTGTTCGTCGGCACCAAGAAACAGGCTCAGGCCGCGATCAAGGAGACCGCGCAACGATCCGGCCAGTACTTCGTCACCGAGCGGTGGCTCGGCGGGATGCTGACCAACTGGAACACTATGCAACAGCGCATTGGGCGTCTGCGCGAACTTGACCGCATGGAAGAGGACGGCTATTTTGCGCGGCTTCCAAAGAAAGAGGCGCTGCAACGAAGAGCCGAACGAGAAAAACTGAACCGATATCTTGAAGGCATCCGCAACATGGCAAAGTTGCCGAAGGCGATGTTCATCGTCGACGTCAACAAGGAGTCCATCGCCGTCGCCGAGGCGCGCAAACTCAACATCCCAGTCGTGGCGATCGTGGACACGAACTGCGACCCTGAGATGGCGGACTACGTGATCCCTGGCAACGACGACGCGATCCGGTCGATCCGGCTCGTGACGCAAAAGTTCGGCGAGGCGATTTTGGAAGTCAAGCCGTATGTGATGGCTGGCGCTCGGGACGAAGAAGGAGCCGTCGTCGACATGGAAGAGGGCGCGGTGCAGTTCGGCGAAGTCGAGGAGGAGTTCCTGCGATCTTTCAATGAAGGAGCCGAGGAAACGCAGCGAGTTAAGGACGCGGTGGCGATTCCCGCAGACTTGGAGGACTTCGAGTGAGTACAACGATGAACATCGACGCGAAACTGGTCAAGAAACTCCGTGACGAGACGGACGCCCCGATGATGGAGTGCAAGAACGCACTCGTGGAAGCGGGGGGGGACTACCGCAAGGCAAAGGAGATATTGCGTGAGAAGGGCCAGGCGGCGGCGGCCAAGCGTGTCGGTCGCTCGACCAGCGAAGGACTTGCGCTCGTTTTGACTGACGCTTCTTCGACAAAGGTCGCTGGTGTCGTCGTTGAGTGCGAGACGGACTTCGTCGCACGCAACGAGGACTTCAAGTCCTTTGTGTCTGCGCTCGTTAAGTCAGTTCTTGATGAGACCAACGTTAGTGCGGGCGAAACGAAAGTGCTTGGTCAGGACACGGTGGTGGGGGGGGTCAGTCTAGCGCAACACGCCTCGGACTTCGTCGCCAAAATCCGTGAGAACATCAGGATTGGAAAGGCGGTCGTCGCGCAGGCGGCCAGCGGTCAGAAGATCGCTGTGTACAACCACACGAACACGGGCAAGGCTGCAACGTTCGTCGTCTACACAGGCGACAACGCCGAGGCTGCGTTCCAGATCGCGGTCCACGTGGCCTGGGGCAAGCCTTCGTTTCTGAAAAAAGACGAGGTTCCGCAAGACTTGATCGCCAAGGAGATCGAGATCGAGACTAAGCGCGCGATTGCCGAAGGCAAGCCCGCCGAAATGGCGGCGAAGATCGCGCAGGGCCGCGTGAACAAGGAGTATTTCCAGAAGGAAGTGCTGCTCGAACAGCCTTTCTACACGGACCAGGGCACCAAGACCGAGGATTACGCGAGCAAGAACGGGATCTCAGTCGTGGGCTACGCGAACTTTGCCGTCGGCACGGAAGCGGCGGAGGAATAAGCGGATGGGTGAGCCTGTCCGTTACCCTAGGGTTCTTCTCAAGATCAGTGGCGAGGCGCTGTCTGGAAAGTCGGGCTTCGGCCTTGACACCGACACGCTCGATTATATCGCGGGCGAGATCGTCGCCGTCCATGACCTCGGTGTCCAGATCGCCGTGGTCGTGGGTGGGGGCAACTACATCCGCGGAGGCGTATTCAGCGCTCAAGGAAACATGGACCGCACCGTCGCCGACCACATGGGCATGCTCGGTACGATTATGAACGGGCTCGCGCTGCAAGCATCGATGGAAAAGCGCGGTGTGCAGACCAGGGTGCAGAGCGCGATCAGTATCGAGGAGGTTTGCGAGCCGTTCATCCGTCGGCGGGCGATCCGGCACATGGAAAAGGGCCGCGTGGTGGTGCTCGCCGCTGGGACCGGCAACCCCTACTTTACGACCGACACGGCGGCTGTGCTGAGGGCTTTGGAGATCGACGCGGATCTGCTCATCAAGGCGACGAAGGTGGACGGTGTGTACGACAAAGACCCCAACATCCATAAGGACGCGACGCGGTTTGCATCGATCGGATATTCCGAAGTGATCTCAAAACGGTTGGCGGTGATGGACATGACGGCGTTCACGATGTGCCAAGAGAACGGCCTGCCGATCGTGGTACTTGACCTGCTCGCCAAAGGAAGCATTTTGAAAGCGGCGAAGGGCGAACCCGTCGGAACCCGCGTGAATGGAGACGGCTTATGACACACGACACAGTAAAGAACGCAGAAGACAAGATGAGAAAGGCGATCGAATCGATGCAGCACGACTTTGCGCGCATCCGCACGGGCCGCGCGAACCCGATGGTGCTCGAACCGATCCACGTCGACTATTACGGAGTGCAGACGCCGATCACACAGGTCGCGACGGTGAGCGTTCCGGAGCCACGCCAGTTGCTGCTTGCCCCTTATGACAAGAGCATGGTGGGGGCGATCGAAAAGGCGATCCAGGCGAGCGACCTGGGCGTCAATCCTAATTCAGACGGCCAGACGATCCGGCTTATTTTTCCTGAAATGACGGAGGATCGGCGGCGCGATCTTGTGAAACAGGTGAACCATCGTACTGAGGAAGGGTGCGTCTCGATCCGCCACGTACGGCGCGAGGCGCTCGACGCGCTCAAGAAGTTGAAGGACGACAAGGTGATGGGCGAGGACGACGAAAAGCGCATTGAAAAGGAGATTCAAGTTTTGACGGACAAATTCATCGAACAGGCGCACGCCCAGCAGAAGAAAAAAGACGAAGAACTGATGCACGTCTAGTCTTGTATGGCTCAATCACCGATTGATGATACGATGAACGCGACACGGCGAGCGGCGCTTGCAAAGGGCATTGACCTTGACCGTCTGCCCGCACACATCGCCGTCATCATGGACGGCAACGGGCGATGGGCGAAAGCGAAAGGGATGCTTCGGCTCGTGGGGCACCGACAAGGGTACAAGACTCTCAAAAACGTTCTGCTTTCTGCGAGCCGGCTTGGTGTGCGTTTCTTGACCGTCTATGCGTTTTCCGTTGAAAACTGGCGGCGGCCCGAGGACGAAGTCACGGGGCTGATGCGATTGATCGAAGAGGCTGCGCGGCACGAGTTGACGGGGTTGATCGAGAACAACGTGCGGGTGCGGGTCATTGGTCGTGTTTCTGAGGTGCCTGCTTCCTTGCAGGCTGCGCTACGGGACCTTGAGGAGAACACGCGCTCGAACACGGGAATCACTTTTACTTTGGCGATCAATTACGGAGGGCGCGCAGAGATCGTTGATGCGGTTTCTCGCATCGTCGCTTCTGGGGGGGGGGTCAGCGAGGAGTCGATTTCTTCTCACATGTATTTTCCGGAGGCGCCCGATCCGGACATGATCGTTCGCACCGCAGGTGAGATGCGTTGGAGCAACTTTTTGATCTGGCAGGGCGCGTATGCGGAACTGGTTGTGACTGATGTCGCGTGGCCAGAGTTTTCGGAGGGGGACCTGTTGGACTGTGTATTGGAGTTTCAGAAGCGGG
>CAYYZP010000291.1:0-6155 GCA_964476165.1 uncultured Fimbriimonadaceae bacterium | reverse complement strand
CTGGTTCAAGGTCTTGCGCCGCGAGTTTTTCACTGCGCTCATCATCGGATGCACTCTGGGGCTGATCGGATTCTTGAGGGCAACGTTGGGCTGGGGCTCGTCGTTGCAACTCAGCCTCTTCGTAGCCGTCTCCCTGCCGCTCGTGGTCGTTTGGGCGGCGAGCGTCGGCTCCTTGCTCCCCTTGGCGGCCAAGCGGCTCGGGATCGATCCAGCGGTGATGTCAGCCCCGTTTATCACGACCCTCGTAGACGCCACAGGCCTGGTGATTTACTTTGAAATTGCCCGGATATTCCTGGTTTGACCTGGGACAGCCCTAAACAGATGCATGAGTTTGGCCGTCTATTAAAGAACACGACGCAGACTAGGCTCGCCTTGCGTATAACTGAATGCTCTATGAAAACGATTTTCCGACTCCTGACCCTTCTTGTAGCATCCATGCCTTTGTTCGCGTGGGCACAGCAGGATCCACCGGCGCCAAAACTCGATGAGTCGATAAAGAAGTCGGTCATCAAGGAGGTCACCAATATTCTGGAGACCGCGGCTTTCGTACCGGGAGTCGACTTTGACAAGTGGAGCGACCTCCTTAAGGAAAACGCCGAGTCGATCGACAAGGCCAGTTCGCCGGATGAACTGTCGAACACCGTAAACGGCATGTTTCAGAAGTTCGGGTTCAGCCACATGCTGCTCTTCTCGCCGGTCGCAGCAGAAAGACGAGCGCCGAACCAAATGGTCGGGCTTGGTGTGAGAATCCAAATTGAAGAAAAGGGCGTGAGGGTCGTGCGCGTCTTTGAAGACGGCGCAGCGTTTACCGCAGGCATCAAAGCAGGTGACCTCATCATGGAGGCCGATGGCAAGCCAGTCTCCGATCCTTCGAAACTTGCGGGTGAAGAAGGCCAGTCGGTCAAACTCAAGATCGACAGGAACAACGTGATCATCGAACGCGAAGTCGTCCGCAAAAAGTTCGCGATGCTCATCCCCGAAGAATTGTCCTGGCCCGAGCCAGACATTGCGCACTTGACGATCCCTTCGTTCGATGCGGAATATGACGCCGAACGCATTCAAGGACTTTTCATTAAAGCCAAAGACGCTAAAGGCATGATCCTCGACCTTCGTGGAAATGGAGGTGGTCGCGTCATCAACCTTTTGCACCTGTCATCGTACTTCTTGACGCGGGAGCAGCCGCTAGGAACTTTCGTCGACAGAACGGTCGTTGAAAAGTACACGAGCGAGACCGGCAACGAAAAGCCGGACGTGGTCGCTGTCGCAGAATGGGCTAAGACTAAGGTCATGCCAATGCGCCGCAACAGAGAGCCGTTCCAGGGAAAGATCACTGTCCTGATCGACGGTGGCACCGGGAGCGCATCTGAAATGATGGCGGCTGCGCTCAAGGAGCATTGCGGCTCGACCGTGATCGGAAGCAAGTCCGCAGGCGCGGTATTAGCATCGACCATGCGGCAACTTCCCGGCGGGTTCCTGCTCCAGTTCCCGCTCATGGACTATGTGACGATCAAGGGCCACCGCCTCGAAGGAAGCGGCGTCGTTCCTGACATAGCCGCGCCGACACCACGATACGGCGAAGTCGACAAGGGGATCGAGCAGGCGCTTCAGATTCTGAAGTCCGTCGGTGCGAAAGCGGCTTAGTTGGTCTTCGGCTTGACCGGGAACACGGAGACGGTCGTTCCTTTTGGGACCAGTAGCGCGTATTTTTTCGTGGCGTCGCTTGGCACTTCGAAATAGTCGTAAGCCAGTTCCACCACTTGGCTGCCGACATCGCCCTTTACGTTCGCGCGGGCAATCGAATTGACTACGAGCCCGTCGCGCTTTCTGACCGCCAAAGTGATCATTGCGTTCTTGCTCACAGAAGCCAGAAGCGAAACGTCCTCACCCTTTACCTTGGTTTCCCCCACCAGCCGCACCGTCGCCTCGTCACCGAGACGTTTCCGATACGGGTTGTAACCGGTCATCAAGAGTCGCAACGTCGGATCGACGCGCGTGCCCAAGGCAGCCGTCGCTTCGATCACGCCGCTAAAACTCATGTTCGCCCTGTACCATTTGTTCGTCGCAACATCTTTCATCACGAGCGTATTGCCGTCGTAAGTCCACTTGGACTTGTCGTCCTCTTGTCGCGCGAACTTGCCAGAAAGGAGAACGGTCGTCTTCCCATCTGGCCTCCTGACGACATACCCGAACGACGAAAGTCCTTCATACGCGGAGAACATCTTTGCTCCCATCCCTGCCGCTTCCTTCGAGGCGAACTTCGGCGGAAGCATCTGCTTGTCGAACGACGACACCCGGCTCGCCAGCGGCGGTTTGACGAACGTCAGTCCGGTCACCGTCTTGTTATAAGACAATTGCCAATCGATCTTGCTTGATGGCGAAGTCATGGTGACGCGCACGACCCGCGCCGTCCCCTTTTCAACAGAAAGTAAGACGGTCTTGTCCGTGGCGGTGAACTTCGCATCGACCGTCTTGCTCGCGTTCATCACTGACCATCCATTGAGACCTCTCAATGGATCGAGCCAAACATGCATCGCACTCGGGTCGGTAAATGTGAGGAGAAGATCGTCCACTGAAGAGTCGATGCTTGCGAGCGCGCCACCGATTGAGACGCCTGATCCCCGGCCACTCACTGTGTATTGCTCCAAGACTGGATCGTAGTCTGTCACCTTGTCGGTCGACACGCTTCGGTCGTGGATCAATTGATTCTTCGCATCGAACTCTCGTAGCCTCACCTCGCTCGGCCATCGATACTTGATTTCAAAATTCCGCGACGTTGTTCCGGTGCTGTCGGTCGACTGGAATTTTGCTTTGACCGATCCAGTCTGTGCGCTGGTGTGTACGCGCTCGACCGCTCCAAAAAAAATCGCAGGGCGCGAAACGGTCACAGATGCGAGCACCAAGGTCAACATACGATGTCTTCTATATTAAGGCTTCCCGAGCCCCGCTGGTGCCCGTCTGCAGCCCAAAAACCCTCCAAGTGCGATCACGGTCACCAAATACGGCAAAGCGGTCCAGGCTTCACGCGGCACTTCAGACCCAAACAATCGGGTTCCCTGGAGTTGGAACTGAAGGGCAGAAACCGCGCCAAACAGAACGCACGCCCCAAATGTGGGCCAGGGCTGCCAACCCCCAAGAATCAGCGCCGCGAGCGCGATAAATCCGCGTCCTGCCGTCATCCCGTCGCTGAAACTCTGCGCGTTGCTCAAGATCAATGCGCCCGAAAGCCCCGTACAGATGCCGGTTCCCAACAAGGCCAAAATGCGAACCCGAGTGACCGGCACACCCGCTAGCCGGCTGCTCTGCGCATCGCTACCTGCCGCTTTTAGACGCAGACCAAACCGTGTGCGCGCAAACATCCAAGAAACGAGCAAGACGGTAACGACCGCCAATATCCAATAGACTTGGACGATCAAGGTGGGGGACTTTTGTGAAGCAAGAGAACTAAACGCCTTCGACGAAAAGTTCGTCGCGCCGACTGCAAAGACATTGATCGCCATCCCGCTGACAATGTGGTCGATCGAAAGCGCCTGGGTCAACACACCGTGCAAGGCGCACAAAATCACCGCCGCAGTCAATCCGGCAAGCATGCCAACAAACGCGTTTCCGGTCGCCGCGCCGATCAAAGCGCACGCGCACGCAGAAACCAGCATGAACCCTTCGAGCCCGATATTGACCACTCCCGAACGCTCACTCAGCAATCCACCAAGGGCCGCGAGCACCAGCGGCGCGCTCAACGTCGCCGTGCCTACCAACCAAAGCCAAAGTGCGCTCTCAATCAACGGGCCTTGTCCTCCTAAACCGATACACGGCGACGACGATGATGATCACGCCGAGCAACACCCCGCTCAGTCCCTTCGGGACGCCCAGTATCTGCATTGAAGTCGACCCCTTGGCCAAAACGCCGAAGAGGAGCGCGCTCGGCACCAGCCCCCAGGGCGAGTTTCCAGCAAGGATCGCGACTCCGAGCGCATCAAACCCGTAGCCCGAAGAAAAACCGACGAAAAAATCGTGATCGCTCGCAAGAAGTTGAATCGAGCCCGCGAGCCCCGCGATTGCGCCGCTCCACGCCATGTTGACGACCACGAGCCGCTTCGTATCGATTC
The DNA here is from genome assembly GCA_964476165.1 of uncultured Fimbriimonadaceae bacterium. Taxonomy (GTDB): domain Bacteria; phylum Armatimonadota; class Fimbriimonadia; order Fimbriimonadales; family Fimbriimonadaceae; genus JADFMN01. Next base: position 2,052 of record CAYYZP010000291.1, on the reverse strand, counting down.
CTGCGCACTCTGCCGCCGTCTCATTCGCGCCCGTCGCGAGCGTCTCGTATCCTGACACCGACCTCTTGAACCAAAACGCCAACGCGCCGACCAACAGCAACAAGAACGGCAACGACGCGCTCAATTTAAGTCCTCCTGTCTCAACCAGGGGGGGGATCCAGGTCGTTTCCGCGACGACGCTGGTAGCAGTCCCGAGCCCGTCTGGATTGCGCAACGGCCCGGACACCATCGCGACGACGAAGGCGGCGGCGATGTTGTTGAGCATGATCGTCGAAATGACTTCGTGCCCGTTCCGATACGCCTTGATCAATCCTGCAGGCAGCGACCACAAAGCGCCAGCAATCACCCCGGCACAGAGCGCAAGTACGGAACCGAGCACCGTCGGCACATTCAAGGCGACGACCGTGGCGCACAGCCCCCCCACCAGGAACTGTCCCTCGGCCCCGATGTTGAACAGCCCCGCCTTTAATGAAAGAAATGCGGCCACCCCCACCAACAGAAGTGGCGCGGTCTGTCTCAGCGTCTCCGACCAGGCAGCCGTCGATCCCATGCTTCCATTGACCAGCGCGAACAATGCATCAAGAGGGACCACCCCCACCGCAAACAGACACAGAACGACCAGCGCGAACCCACAAACGGCCACCAGAGACTGCTTGGCATAGACAGAGTTCATCGCGCCCCCAGCATCGCGCTGCTGATGGCAGATCGGTCGAACGCTTCGTCTTGCCCAAAGATTATGATCGAACCCTTGTGCATGACCACGATGCGGTCACAATGCGCCAATAGGTCGTCGATGTCAAAACTCACGATGAGCACTGACGCACCTTGCGCACACGCCACGCGCAATTGTTGATAGACGTTGCGCGACGTCTCGATGTCGAGCCCGCGCGTCGGTTGAAAAGCGAGAATGACGTGTGGCGAGTGCTCGAGCGCGCGTGCGACCACGAACTTCTGTTGGTTACCTCCGCTCAGTGCTTCCATTCGCGCGAGTGGCCCAGAATGTCGCACGTTAAACCTTTCGGTCATTCTGCTTGTCACATCGTCCCTTTCCTCGCGATTAAAAAACCTGCCGTCGGAAACGGGATGCAGCCGATGATGGCCAAGGATCGCGTTTTCTGTCAGGCTCCATTCATCGATGACTCCTTGCGCGTGACGGTCTTCGGGAATGAGCCTCAGCCCGAGTCCGATCCTCTCCCGCGTCGAATGCAAGGTCGAATCAGCCCCTCTCAGCCAAACCGAACCTCCGTTCAAAGGCGATGTTCCCATAATTGCGGCGAACAGTTCGCGCTGCCCGCTCCCGTCCACGCCTGCGATTCCAACCATCTCGCCGGATCGCAACTGCAGATCGACAGAATCGAGTCTCTGCGCCCCCCTCGCACCAATCACAGACGCCCCTTTCATCTCAAGAACGACCTCACCGATTTTTGCGTCATTCTTTGTTACTACGGTCAGTTGCTTTCCTGCAATCATCTCTGCGATCGCAAACGAAGTAGTCTCGCCCACTAGCGTCCTTCCGACGGTTTGCCCCCCCCGAAGTACCGTCGCCGAATCACAGTACGCCATTACTTCATCCACCTTGTGCGTCGCGACGATCACGGTCTTTCCACTCGCTGCGAGAGACCGAAGGATGGAATAAATGTTGCTCGCGTCTTGTGGCGAAAACATCGCCGTCGGCTCGTCAAGCACGAGCAGTCGGGGATCGCGCCAAAGTAGTTTCAAGATTTCCAGGCATTGCACGTCGGATGCGCCGAGGGTCGCAGCCGGCGCATCCCAGTCGAAATCCCTTCCCATAGTTCGGGCCAGGTCGGTTGCGCGCAACCGATGAGCCTCCCATGCGACCAATCCCCCACCCTCGCCTCCCAGGACGACGTTTTCGATGCATGTGAGGTCGGGCACGACGCTGTATTGCTGGCTCACCATGCCCACGCCTGCCGCAATCGCTTCGGCGCTGTCGCGCCACTTGCGCTCAGCGCCTTCATAGATGAGGGTTCCGCTCGTTGGCTTTTCTGCGCCGTAGATGATGCGCATCAGAGTCGTCTTGCCCGCGCCGTT
>CAYYZP010000290.1:0-2505 GCA_964476165.1 uncultured Fimbriimonadaceae bacterium | reverse complement strand
CTCCGGATTATGGGCGACGAATCCCCCTTCGCTCTTGGATTTTTTTCTCATACCCTCTATCGCTGGGTTCGTAATAGGGAGTGGAAAGTGAAGCGTCGGAGGGGAGGTAGGACTTGTCAACATACGCCCCTGGAAAATCGTGCGGGTATTCGTAGCCTTCGCCGTGACCGAGTTCTTTCATACCCGAGTGCGGCGCGTTGCGCAGGTGCATGGGGATCGGTTGCAAAGGCTTTTCTCTCACGTCTTTCAGTGCGTGCTCGAGGGCAAGGTACGCGCGATTGGACTTGGGCGCTTCGGCCAAAAACGTCACCACTTGTGCGAGCACGATACGAGCCTCGGGCATTCCGATCCGTTCGACCGCCTGTAACGCCCCCACCGCGAGCGCCAGCGCCTGCGGCTCGGCGTTTCCGATGTCCTCGCTCGCCAGAACGATCATCCGCCGCACGATGTAGCGCGGATCCTCGCCCGCCTCGAGCATCCGAGCAAGATAGTGAAGCGCGCCGTCGGAGTCCGACCCGCGCAGAGACTTGATGAACGCGCTGATCGTGTCGAAATGGTAGTCGCCCTGCCGGTCGTAGCGCACTGCCTTGCGCTGCAGCACTTGCTCGATCAGTTCCAATCCGATCGAACCGTTCAACGGCGCGAGAAGCGATGCCGATTCAAGGACGTTGAGAGCGGTGCGCGCGTCGCCTTCCGATGCCCCCACCAGAAAATCGCTCGCCTCCTGGGAGATCGTCAGTCCGCGGGCGCCAAGCCCTCGTTCGACGTCGCCGAGTGCGCGTGAAACCAGTTCTTTCAAATCAGAAAGTTCGAGCGGCTTCATCGGGATAACGCGCGCACGGGAGAGCAGAGCACCGTTGAGCACGAAGAACGGGTTTCCGTCGTCGCTCCGATGAGCGTCAGCGTTCCGTCTTCCAAATATCCGAGCAGCGCGTCTTGTTGCGACTTGTTGAAGTGGTGGATCTCATCGAGCAACAGCACCGTCGCCTTGCCCTCAAATCCCAATCTGTCGCGCGCCGCCTTAGCGATCTCACGAACGTCTGCCACTCCCGCCGTCACAGCACTACGCACGATGAACGCCGCGTCCATTTGCCGCGCGACGATGTGCGCGAGCGTGGTCTTTCCGCACCCCGGCGGCGCCCACAGCACGACCGAGCCGAGTTTGCCCTCCTCGATCGCCTTGCGCACGGGCATCCCTTCGGCGAGCAGGTGCTGTTGCCCGACGTATTCGTCGAGCGTCCTCGGCCGCATCCGCGAGGCGAGCGGCAACACCCCCTGCTTCGCATTGGTCTGGAACAAGTCGGCGGACATTGGCTCTATGGTACTTCGTTGCGAGGAGCCAATGATCCGGTATCTGTCTTATCCGCCGCCTACAAATCGCCCTGAGACTCCCCCACCGCGCTGACAGCGGGCCAGTCTTTTTTGGGAGAATCCTCCAGCACTCTCGCCAACACGCCGTTCACAAACCGCCCGCTTTCGTCCGAACCAAACTTTTTGGCCAAGTTCACCGCTTCGGAGATCACGACCTTGGGGGGGGTGTCCTGCTGGTGCCAAAGTTCGAAGACCGCGATGCGGAGTGCAATGCGGTCCGTGACTGCAAGCCGGTCGGGGATCCAACCCTCTTTGAGATAACAAGCGTAGCACGCGTCGATTTCCCCCACCTTCGTCACCGCGCCTGAGGCGAGCGTCCGCACAAAGACCTGCATCTCTTCGGAAAACTCTTGGCGATCCAAAGCATCCAGCACAGCGCGGTCGATCCCTTCCCCCCCCTGGACGCACTGGTACACGGCCTGGAACGCCGCCTCGCGCGCGGCCCGACGGGACTTGACGGGATTATTGGACAAGGGCAAAGGTCTCTTCTTCCGGCGGTCCGGCCAAAAATCTTCCGACGAAACTCGTGTCAAGTTCGCCCGAAACGAACTCTTCTGAAACGACCAGCCTGCGCAGGAACGGGATGTTCGTCTTGATGCCTTCGACATTAAACTCATGAAGGGCCACCTGCAAACGCGCGACGGCGTCTGCGCGATCTTTGCCCGTCACGATGAGCTTGGCGATCATGGGGTCGTAATAGGGAGATACCGTAAAGCCCGCATAGACGTGAGTGTCCAACCGCACGCCCCCAAATCCTGGAGGCTCCCAGCGTGTGATCTTGCCAGAAGACGGTGCAAAGTCAGCGTCCGGGTTTTGCGCCGTGATGCGTGCTTCTATCGCATGACCACTGAGCAAGACTTCCTTCTGCACAAAGTCGAGTTTCTCACCGTGAGCAATCCTGATCTGCCACTTGAGCAGATCGAGCCCGGTCACTTCTTCCGTCACAGGGTGCTCGACCTGGATGCGCGTGTTCATCTCCAAGAAATAATACGACCCAGTCTCATCGAACAAGAACTCGACCGTCCCCGCGTTTGCGTATCCCACAGACTGCGCAACACGAACCGCTGCCTCGCCCATCTTCCGCCGAGCGACAGTGTCCAAGACAATGGAAGGCGCCTCTTCGACGATCTTTTG
>CAYYZP010000289.1:0-8508 GCA_964476165.1 uncultured Fimbriimonadaceae bacterium | reverse complement strand
GCTCGAGAGCGGTAGCAGGCTGCGCTGTAACCGGCGGCTCCCCCACCCGTCCGACGCGCTCAGGCTCTCGTTGCTGCACCAGTTCTCACGCACGCGCATCGTGGAGCCAGTGGCCGACGTGCGCGTGGTCGTCCCAGATGTGCGCACTGTCGCACCCGTACAGCGCTCGCTAGAGAGGCGCGGTGGAGAGGTCGCCCCCACCGTGCGCGAAGTGCGAGCGATGTATGGAGAGAGTTCAGTGATAAAAGGGAGTGAGGTCCAACAACCGCGAAGGCAACAGGTGTTGAGGGCTTGGAGGGATGCGACGGGCTGGCGTTGAGGAGGTCGCGCGGTGGCGCGAAACTGGCGCGTGGTGGGCGGGCGAGCCCGAGCGCGAGTTCGTCGAATGGCGAGACGAGGGGGGGGCACTAAAGAAAGCGTCCCGGGAACTCGGGTCGCACACAGTCACAAACGAGAACCGTGACCTCAAGCCCCGCAAGACGCGCGACGAGAAGGTCGCCGCCGCCAGTGGGTTCAAGAGCGAGTCGTGGAAACTCGGAGTGCGAAAATCAACCGTCGGCTACGCGCCCTTGCACGTCCTTTCTGGCTACTCGTTCGGTCGGAGCGTCCTTCTCGCCCGCGAACTCCCGCGCCGTGCCGCTTCACTCGGGCTCAAAGGGATGGCGCTCGTCGACCGCTTCGCGCTCACCGGCGCGGTCGAGTTCGTGCACGAGTGCCGCGAGTGCGGCATCAAGCCCCTGGTGGGGGCGACAGTGGAACTCGATACGGGGGGGGAGATCGTGCTCATTGCCAAAGACAAAGAGGGATACAAGTCGCTCTCTCGCCTGCTCACCGAGTGCCACCTGCACGAGCCGCGCCTCTACCCGCTCTGCAACTGGGAAAGACTAGAGACGCACGCTCACGGACTGGTCTGCCTCACGGGGGGGGACGCCGGGCCTCTCACGAACCCGCTGCTCAAAGGCGACTATCACAGAGCACGAGGCATCGGCGAAAAATTAGTGCGCCTCTTCGGTAGAGCATATCTGTTCGTGGAGATCGAGAGGTGCTTCGTGCCCTGGGGGATCGCGCTGGAAAAACGTCTCACCCAACTCGCAAAAGAACTCGGCGTAAACTGCGTCGCGGGGGGGGGCATCACGCACGCGACGCCTTCGCACTTTCCATCGCAGGACGTTCTCGCGTGCTCGGAAACGCTGTGTACCGTCGACGAGGTGATCGGACGCAAACCGCTCCGGCACACCGACCAGCCCCAGTGCCAGAGACCAGTCCGCGCAATCAACTCGGAACGGTTCCTGCGTAGTCCCGAAGAAGCGCAAGCGCTCTACGCCGACAGCCCCTACCTCATCGAGAACACAGTCCGCGTTCTAGAAATGTGCGATAACGATGTTCTACCTACACGGACAAGACTTCCACCCCTCTTCGACGACTCCGCACAAGCGCTCACGCACCTCACGTTCGCAGGAGCAGAGGCAAGACACAAAAAAGTTACCCCCACCCTCACAAAACGACTCGACTTCGAACTCACGCGGATCATCAAAACGGGTTTTGCAGACCATTTCATCACAGCGTGGGACTTCTGCGAATGGGCGCGCAAAAAAGACATCCAGTTCAGCGGGCGCGGCTCAGTGGTCGACTCAGCCGTGGCGTACTGTCTCGGTTTCAGCCGCATCGATGCGTATGCGCACCGCCTGCACTTTGACCGCTTCCTCACCGAGGACGGTGACAAGCGACCAGACATCGACATCGACTTCGAGGCGAAGCACCGCGATGACGTGCGCAACTACATCATCGGAAAATACGGCGCAGACCGCGTCGCCACCGTGAGCGCGATCGGCGCGTTCAACACGCGCGGCATCGTGCGCGAAGTGGGCAAGGCGCTCGGGGTCGCGCCCGAAATCGTGGGGTTTTTGGCGAAGCGGCTTCACGGCGCGGTTTCCCCCCGCTCTTTGGAAGAATCGCTCGCAACCCGACCAGAACTGCGCGAGAGCGGCATCGACAAGAACCGGCTGCACTGGATGTTCGAACTCGGCGAGACGCTCTCCGACGTTCCGCGCAACATGCGCGCGCACTCTTCGGGGGTCGTGATCTCGAACGTGCCGCTGTGCGAGACCGTGCCCGTGCAGTGGTCAGGGGGGGGACAGGACGACGGCGAAACAGAGGAGAACCTGCGCATCATCCAGTGGGACAAACGGAGCGCGAAGCACTTTTTCGACAAGTTCGACGTGCTTTGTCTGCGCGGGCAGGACGTGCTGGCGGGCACTGAAGACCGTGTTCGTGTACGAGACGTTGATTTTCGCGTGGAGGAGCTCCCACTCGACAATGTGGAGACGTATCGCGCGATGCAGAGCGGGGAACTCATCGGGATACCACAGTCGGCGTCGCCTGCGATGAGGCAGGCGCACATGCGGCTGCAGACGCAGGACCTGCACGACGCGAGCCTCGTGCAGGCGGGCATCCGACCAGGTGTGGGGGGGGCGGTGAAGATCAACGAACTGATCGCGAGGCGGCGCGGTAAGGCGTTCGACTACATGCACCCCGACTTCGAGAGGATATTGGGATGCTCGTATGGGATCGTGGTGTTCCAGGAGCAGATCGACCAATTGCTCTCTGTGTTCGCAGGCTATTCGGCGGGCGTTGCCGAGGAGATCCGCGAAAAGATCAACAAGGCCAAGGGGGGGGACTATGGACACGTGATTCGTTCAGAACTCTTGTCACGGATGGCGGCTCGCGGGTACTCATCGGAGGTATGCGAGCACGCTTTCGGCCTGATCTCCGGGTTCAAGGGATATGGGTTCGCTCAGGGGCACGCGCTGGCTTTTGCCGAGATATCGGTGCGGTCGATCTGGTGCCAGCAGAACCACCCGGCGGACTACTTCGCCTCGCTCCTCGACGCCCAACCTGCTGGATATTACGGCCCATGTACTTTGGTGAATGAGGCTCGCCTGCGCGGTGTGCGCATTCTTCCCGTGTGCGTCAATCGGAGTTCTGAGCAGTTTTTGGTCGAGGATGTGCGCTCAGAGGACGAACCGCTGTTGGTGTTTCCAGGTGGGGGGATCAGAGTGTCACTGCGGAGCGTGTTCGGATTGAGCAAACAGACGTTGAGTGCCATGGGTACACGTGCATTTACCTCCATGTTCGACTTCGTCCGCCGTGTGCGACCGTCACAGGACGAACTGGAGTCGTTGGTGCTGTGCGGCGCGTTCGATGCGTTGTGCCCCCACCGCCGCGCACTGTTGTGGGCCGTGCCGGACGCCCTTCGCGACGCCCGCGCGACCGACGGGCTACTTGGAATGGAGGTACCAGAGCCGCGCCTCGACCTCTCCATCGCGGACTTTTCGCCAGAAGAAAAGATGCTGCACGAGCGGAAATACCTTGGGCTCGACGTCGCGCGCCACCTCATGGCTTACGAGCGCGGCAGGATCGAAGTCAAGGGGGGGGTAACGACGCAGGTCGCGCGTTCGCTCAAGCACGGCGAAAAGGCGATGGTGGTAGGAAACCCGATCCGACTGCGCTTTCCCCCCACCCCGAGCGGGAAGCGCGTAGTGTTCTTCGACCTCGAGGACGAGACCGGCCTGCTCAACGTCACGTGCTTCGACCGCACCTACCAGCGGTTCGGCCATGCGTTCGTGTGCAACCCGTATGTGACGCTCATTGGCCACGGCCAATGGCGCGACGGCTGTACCGCGTTCTTGATCGACCAGGCATACGCGTACCGTCCACTGATCGAAAGCGCGGCGCAAAACGTCGCCGTGCCCCTGCGACCCGCCAACTTTTTGGTGGGGTAGGGGGGGAATAGGCGCGCAGATCCCCTTCCTCGTCATCCTGAGTGCGTCGAAGGAGCCGAGGAAGGGGGGATTAGAGGAAAGGACTTTCTTTGTCGGACCCCTCATCCCCCTGCCCCTTCTCCCCCGGAGTCGAGAAGGGAGTGTGGAACGCCTCAACCCGCCCATCCGTTCGTACATTAAGAGCACGAATGCGCAGCAAATGGAGGTTCTTCACCGACTTCGTCTGGACGCAGACGCAAGCGTGTACGTTCGCGTTCTCGCTCGTCGGTCTGCTCGTGTTCACGAAGTTTGTCCCGCTCCCATGGATGGCGCGTTACGACTGGATGTTCCTGTTCTGCATCGCGATCCAGTTGCTAATGGTCAAGATGAAACTAGAGACCTGGAAAGACGCCGCTGTGGTGGGGGTGTTCCACTTGCTTGGCACCGGAATGGAAGTCTACAAAGTCGCACAAGGAAGTTGGTCTTATCCCGAGCCAGCAGTACTCATGGTGCAGGGCGTCCCACTCTACGCTGGGTTCATGTACGGCTCGGTCGCTTCATACATGTGCCTGGCGTGGAAGAAAATGCAGTTGCGCGCCAGCGATTGGCCAAGCACCCCCACCGCCATGACCATCGGCCTTCTGATCTATCTCCAGTTCTACTTTCCGATATGGCACCTGGGCGCGCGCTTCGTCATGATGGCCATCGTGGTGGGGGTGTTCTGGCGGGCAAGGGTCCACTTCGATTGCGCAGGCCAAAGATGGCAGATGCCCATGCCCGTCGCGTTCTTCCTGATCGGCGCAATGATCTATGTGGCCGAGAACGTCGGCACCCTGGTGGGGGCGTGGCGCTACCCGTACCAGTCGCAAGGGTGGGTAATAGTCCACCCGACCAAGATGCTTGCCTGGACGCTCCTCATGACAGTCAGCCTGATCGTCGTCGCGGAATACAAGGGGCGCCTTAAACTACTCGCCATAGAGCCCGCCCCCACCGCCGTGCGGCACCGTCCATAATCAAATGTGGCTGAGCGCGCGGTTGTACTTTTGAGCGGGGGGTTGGACTCAGCGACCTGCTTGGCGATCGCCCGGTCGCAGGAGTACGAGTGCTTTTGCATGTCTTTTTCTTATGGCCAGCGACACGCGCTGGAAGTTTCTCGCGCTCGGGCGATTTCGGTAGCGATGGGGGCAAGGGAGTTCCGTTTGGTCGAGATCGACTTAAGGGTATTTGGTGGTTCTGCATTGACGGGTGAGATCGCTGTGCCGAAAGAAGGCTTGGGTGGGGGCATTCCTGTGACTTACGTGCCTGCGAGGAACACGATATTTCTTTCCTATGCGCTCGCGTGGGCGGAAGTGCTGGGCGCGTCGGCGATCTTCATCGGCGTCAACGCCCTGGACTACGCGGGATACCCCGATTGCCGTCCAGAATACATAGCAGCGTTTCAAAATATGGCCGACCTTGCGACGAAGGCGGGAGTGGAAGGGAGGGGGGTACGTATCATTGCGCCATTGATTGAGATGACGAAGGCCGAGATCATTCAGGTGGGGGTGTCGCTAGGAATCGATTATGCGATGACATCGTCGTGCTACGACCCTTCTCCTGAAGGCTTGCCGTGTGGGGCGTGTGACTCCTGTCGTCTGCGCAAGAAGGGGTTTGCGGAGGCCGGTCTCACCGACCCACTCTTGAAATGAGCCGACTGCGCATCGCCGAGATTTTCGAGAGCGTCCAGGGCGAGGGCCGGCGGGCCGGAACTCCTTCAGTTTTCATCCGAGTGAGCGGATGCAACATGCGTTGCGTCTGGTGCGACACGCCCTACGCGTCTTGGAACCCTGAAGGGCCGGTCATAGAGGTGGGGGATATCCTCGCCCAAGTTCGCAACCTTAGTGCCGAGCACGTCGTCGTGACGGGGGGGGAGCCGATGATGTTCTCCGCAACTGTCGATCTGTGTCAAGGGCTTCGCTCAATGGGTCGGACGATTACTGTCGAGACCGCAGGAACGGTGTACCGAGAACTGAAGTGCGACCTCATGTCGGTCTCTCCCAAACTCTCGAACTCGACTCCTCCGATAGAAAGCGGTTGGGCAAAAATTCACGAAGAAACTCGCCTGAACTTTAAAGTATTGAATCAGTTGATCGCTAACTACGACTACCAATTGAAGTTCGTGGTGGGGGATTCTGTAGAAGGAGACATAGACGAAATTAAGACGATACTCAGTTCGCTCATGGACATCGATCCGAAGCGAGTCCTGCTGATGCCGGAAGGCGTAGAAGCCGAAGTGATACGGACGCGCACAGACCAACTGCGTCCTATAGCCCTCGAGCACGGCTGGTCCGTCACCCCGCGCCTGCACATCGAAATGTTTGGCAACGCACGGGGGACATAAACAAGATAGCGGTAACATGAAAGCATGCCGTCGCGCGAGTTCGAGCCGGGGATCGAGACCGATTTTAGCAACAAACTGGACTACTCCAAGTACCTACGGCTCGACAAAATCCTGACCGCACAAGAGCCGCTGAGCGATCCCGAGCACCACGACGAGACCCTCTTCATAGTCCAGCACCAGACGAGCGAACTGTGGATGCTTCTTGCCATCCACGAAATCCGAGCGGCGATCAAATGGATACAACACGACGAACTCGAGCCGTGTTTTAAGATCCTCGCGCGCGTCAAGCAGGTGCAGCGCATGCTTTTCGAGCAATGGTCCGTACTCGAAACGCTCACGCCCAGCGAGTACGTGCAGTTCCGTCACGTTTTGGGCAATGCGAGCGGGTTCCAGTCACACCAATATCGCACTATCGAATTTTTGTTCGGTAACAAAGACCGCGCGGCTGTGCAAGTCTTAAAGCACCATCCCGATATCCATGTGCAACTCATCAAAGACCTGGAGAGCCCGAGCATTTATGACGAGTTCTTGAAATATTTGTCGCGGCGAGGTCTTGCAGTTCCAAGCGACTGTGTCGAGCGAGATTGGTCACTGCCTTACGAAGTACACCCAGAGCTTGTCGCAGTCTTCAAAGCGATCTACGATCATCCACGCGACTCGTGGGACGCCTACGAGATGTGCGAAAAACTGATCGACGTGGACCAGAGCATGGCGCTTTGGCGGTTCCGGCACATGAAGACGGTCGAGCGAGTCATCGGATACAAACGAGGCACGGGCGGAAGTTCCGGGGTCAGTTTTCTCAAAAAGGCGATCGACATCCGGCTGTTCCCCGAACTGTGGGACGTGCGCACGGAGATCGGGCGTTGAACGTCGAGGCGATTCGACCACTGTTTTCACGGGTTTTAGCGCGAAAAGAGACCTACCTTGCCAATCATTCGCTCGGCCGCCCGCTGGACCGGATGTCGTCAGACGTCGCAAGCGCTCTGGACATGTGGTACGAGCGCATGGACGAGTGCTGGGACGACGGCGGCTGGCTCGATGAACTCAATCTTTGGCGATCAAATACGGCAAAGTTGATCGGCCTAGAGCGCAGCGATTGCATCGTTTCCAAAACGAGCGCCGGTCAAGGCCTGCGCACCGTGCTCAATTGTTTCGTCGGGATCAAGCCGCTCAACATCGTGACGACGACTGCGGAGTTCGATTCAATCGATTTCATACTCAAGACCTACGAAGCGCAAGGCGTCGCACAAGTGACCTGGGTTGGCCCCCACCGCGTTGATCGCGGCGTTGCCTTGTTTGACGCCGCTGATATTTGCAATGCAATTACACCGAAGACAAACATCGTGGTCGTCTCGCGCACTGTTTTCACGACAGGACAGATTCTGGACAGGTTCCATACCATCGTCGATGCGGCGCACGCGGTGGGGGCAGTCTTCGTGGTCGATCTCTATCACGCGGCAGGTGTCATTCCGTTGCAAATGGAAAGTGCGGGATGGGACTTCGCCATCGGCGGCTCGTACAAATATCTTCGCGGCGGCCCCGGAGCGTGTTGGCTCGCGATCCACCCAAAAACACTTTCCAAAGGCTTGCAGACCCTGGACACTGGCTGGTTCGCCAAGGCGGGCACGTTCGGCTACGAGAGGGAGCCGGCCCCAAAATTTAAGTCAGGCGGCGACGGTTGGATGGAGTCCACTCCTGCCGTTTTGATGCCTTACCAGGCAAAGTCTGGGCTGGAGTTCGTTCTTTGCCAAGGTGTGGAAAACTTGCGGAAAACCAGTCTGGACCAACTCAAAGTTATCCAAACTGTGTTCAAATCCCACGGACTGGATCTGTACGAGCCCGAAGATCGGAACAGATTTGGTGCCTTCGCCCTCCTACCGACAGAACGGGCAGCGGAGATCGCCAAGTCACTGGCAAAAGCCGGCGTCGTAGTGGACGCCCGACAGGGCTGTGTTCGCCTCGGGCCCGACTTCCTCAACACCGACGAGGATTTTGAAAGAACTGCAGTCGCCCTTCGCTCTTTGCTCAAGTGACGAGTGAAGAGTGACGAGTGAAGAGTGGTGAGTGCGGAATGATGAGTGATGAATGATGAATGAGGGGAGTTGGGGCCAAGATACGAGCGTCAATTTCGCTGACGCTAGACTTCCGACCTTCGACGCTCGCCCCCTGCACCTAACTTCGCCCCACGCCTTTCGACTCTTGACGCCCCCCCACTCACTTCCTTTTCAACGCCTCAATCGCCGACTGTGCTGTGCGGCGCATCATGAACAGCGAGTGGTTCCTCACTTTCTCGATCGCAGGGAGCGCGGCAGCGTCGCCATAAGCGGCGAGCGCGTTGATCGCCGCCGCCCGTGCCGCAAACGAGTT
>CAYYZP010000288.1:0-1944 GCA_964476165.1 uncultured Fimbriimonadaceae bacterium | reverse complement strand
GTGTCGCGGGCAAGCGCTGCGAGCGCCTCGCGGTGGGGCCATACGGCGCGGCGCATTACGAGCAGATCGCGCTTAATCGAATGGACCGTGGCGATGTCGCTCTCGTTGGGATGCAGGAGCAGTTTGTCCTCGAGAGTGTCCAGTTCGTCGCCGAGTTTTTCGACGACGGGAAAGTAACTGTCCACGACGGAATCGAGCAGTGCGTAGGCAAGATAGTCGGTCCCACTTGATCGCATTTTGCCCTTTCCAGACCTTAGTCGCGCGCGCACGCCGTCGAAACAATCGCCGGGCCGCTCCTGAAAACTCACGATGACGTTTTTCATGACGACGAGGCTCATCTGCTCGATGTCGAGACCGTCCTTCGTGAGTTCTGCCGAACGACACACGATATAGATATAGTCCTCGTAGTCGTCCACCTTTGCGCGTTGTGAAGTCGTGGTGATGTCTTCCAACGTGAGCGAGTGGATACCGAACTTCTCACCGATCTCGCGGATCAATGAAGGGTCGCCGAGGCCCGAGACGTCGATCCAAACGTTCTCCCACTTCGACCTCGCTTCGTCGACCTGCTCGAAGGTTACAGTCTTCTGCTCAAAGGAACCCTGTGCGCCATAACCGATGAGATCGATCGTCGGCTTCGGCGACTCGGGTGGGGGAACGATCATTCCCGGCGATCCGCCCGGCTTGTGCGAGATCGTCGGCGCGACCAACCGCGAGAGCGCTCGCACGCTTCGGATCAGGTGCTTGGTCAGGAGGGGGGTAAGCCGCCTGCTCATCGACCTGCCTCCGGAAACGGGACGAGGTCCGGCTCGACGAACTGTTTGCGCGCGGCCCAACTCATGATCGTGTCCTTAGTATAGTATTTTAGGACTGCGCGCTTGTCGCCCAATGAGCGGATCACGCTGTTGACGGCGATCAGCCGCGGCGTCTCGTGTGGCAAAGAAGCGATGTGGGCGGCGATGAGGCGGTGCCAAGCCACCGTGAGCGTCTCGTGATACCCGCCAGTGGTGGTCTGCTCGACTTTGTTTGCTTTGTTCAGTGCAAGGATGGCTTGACGGATGCGGTCGAGGGCCGTTTCTGGTTGTTCGAAAATGATTGAGGAGGCCATCGCCAGATGCTCGCGGTGTGTGAACTCGTCGTTGGAGACTTCGCATGCAAGGACTGCAGTGAGGAGTTCGTTTAGTTGTTGGTCAGTGTCAAAAGTGCGTAGCATGAGGGATAAGACTAATCAGTCAGATCCGTCAGATTGGACAGATTGGACCAGAGCAGACCTATGATAGGGGGGGGCGTGGGTAGTTGGTCGTTGAGGTAGTGGCGACTTCGTCTTTCCACTTGTTCGGCAAGAGCACGAGAATGAGCAAACCAAATATCGATAAGAGACCAAGTAAACCAACGATCGTGCTGTAGCCCTTGCTGTGTGCATATTTGATGCACCCCATAATCCACAAGACCAAGGCTGCAACGACAAAAAGTGGTGACACCGGCATGGCCAGTCCACTCTGTGCAAGAAACGGTGTGATGAATGCGTTAGCGACTAAGACGCCGATTGCGCCGAGAATGAAATACGACGATTGGTTCTGGAGTTCTTTTCGAGCAGGCGACACGGACAGAGTAGAAAGATACCAAATCGGCGGGCATCACGCTTCCAGGCTTGCCAAAAAAACCTCTGTATCATTGGGTTTAGAAAGCCGAACAAAGCGGGTCTGAGTTCCCTTGTGCGTTGACTCCATTTCGAGGCACTGCCGGTGCCGCCGATTGTGCGTGGTGATAGCCCAAAGGAGAATGCTGTCTTTGGTGAAAAGGGCCTTAAAGAGCGACTCACGGTTGCCTGCCCAGAGGACTTCGCGTCTGATCGAGCGCCTGACGGTCCTCAGAAGCACGCGCCAAAAAACGACGGGTAACGAGTAGTCGAGCCAGACCACGAAATCGGCTTTTTCAAGATGGTGG
>CAYYZP010000287.1:0-1982 GCA_964476165.1 uncultured Fimbriimonadaceae bacterium | reverse complement strand
GGGTTCGAGTCCCTCATCGCCCACCATTTGGTTTAACGTGTGCGGTCAGCACGTAAGTTTGCTTGGCCGCCCACTTGCCGCCCTCCATCTCGTAATGCGTAACTTCCGCTTGGCTTTGAGACTTAGGAACGATTTCGATCTTGCTGCGGACAGAGAGCCGCCCGCCTTCGATCGTCAACCGGTCACTTGAGACGTCGGCCTTTCCAAAGTATCGGTTACCAAAGGAGTCTGATCCGCTGGCGAACCAGGCGTTTGGGTCTCCTTTGTAGGAAAGCATAAGAAAAAGAACGCGCTTTGTACCCATGACCAAGTCGATGTTCTGCGCATATCGTGTCGAACCGTAGTTCCAAGAAAGTCCACCCTTGATACCCCCACCCTGAGCGTCCCAATATCCTTGGAGACCCGCGATGAGCGTTGCGCCTGGAGTAAACGCGAGCGGGTCTCCTGCCTGTTCGAGGATCAACTTGTATCGGGGTTCGTCGTGCAAGGACTTAAGATCGCCGTCGGCTTGGATGTCTTCAATCCTGCGATAGCCCGCTCTAATGCTCTTCTCGAAGTGGTCGAGCGCCTTTTCCTTGTTTCCATTGAGAGCATAGGCACACGCCAAATTGTAATGGGAGCCCGGATACTGAAACTTGAACAGAATGGTCTTGCTGAACGCGTCGATCCCCTCATCGAGCCTTCTGAGGACAAGGTAACTGTAGCCTAATCGATACCATGAATAGGCGTCTTTGGGATATTTGTCGACGATTTTTTTGTATTCTCTAATTGAAATTTTGTAGTTCTTGACCGAGAAAGCGGTGTCGGCGTCGGTGCGGTCGATCTTTTGGGTGATGTTTTGCGCGCTCCCTTGGCCGAAGACCTGGATCGCAACAATGAAGCCTATAACTAGTGCAAGAGACTTTGGAAGTGTTTTCATTTTAGTTCTTTCATTTGACCATTGGTACCTTAGAGAGTGAAGCGAGGCTTAGAAAGACCTGCACCATCGCGAGCGTATCACGTTGACAATACGCCTTGAGATTTTTGGCGATTGACTCGGCCTCCTCGGCGTTCGTCCCAGGAGTGAGCATGCGCCTAAACTCCGATGAAGCAAAGGCGCCGTCTTGAATCTCCAGATCGGCGTATCCTGCATTTGGGACGAGAGCAGGATAGACGGCTTTGATCGACGAGAGTCCGTGAAACTCGGCAAGGTACACGTTTTCCACGACCATCCTCATCAGGTCTTTGCTCTTGGCGAACAGCGGCAGAAGTTCGGTGGCACAGGGAACACCTGCCTGGACGAGCGACTTGATGCGCGTCTTTTCAAACGACGAATAGGTAACGATGGTCTTGACACCCAGAAGCGCGAAAAGCAGCGTGCTTGCAAACTGTGGACGCGGATCGCTTTCGTCCTCGTGCAAAAAGTCGAGGTGTCTTGGGACTTTGCCGACTTCGTCGATCACATGCATCGACCACTGAAACGGGACTTGCTCATACGGTTTGATCTCTGCATAGTGGGGAAACGCTGCGCCTTCGCTCTCAAAATCAACAAACGCGATAGGAGGCTCGTAGGATTCGATCTCTTGGGGGAGCCGATCACTGACGAACGGTTCGCCGGTTTGAAGGACAGACTGGATGAGCCGTTGTCGTGGCGTCAGCGACACCGGCGAGACGGTGCGAATGTCGCGGGTGCCTTCTTGGTGACACGAGGCAACTAGTGTGGCGCCCACCCGTGGCAATGAGGTGACGTCATATTGCGGCAAATCGGCGAAGCAGTGCTCGATAAAGGGGCACGTGCTTGCTTTGCAGTGCGTGTTCGGGACGACGATCGGCGCGGAGTCGACATCGAGGATCGTGCGCAGTCTCGCCACGCTTGGATCCATCGAAATCATCTCGTGATTCACCGATTGCGTCACGTCGACGGTTTCGAATAGGTTCGCAATTTCTTTATCGGACAAGAAATCGGAACTCACGTGCATGACACTGACTCTCTCAATGTGAAC
>CAYYZP010000286.1:0-1670 GCA_964476165.1 uncultured Fimbriimonadaceae bacterium | reverse complement strand
CTGCTATGCGAGGGATTCCTTCTAATACATTTGTCCGTGTAGTGCGAGAGGATCCAGTTCAGAAAGGAATCATTTATGCGGGAACGGAGTCGGGGGTGTTTGTGAGTTTCAACATGGGGGGGGACTGGTCGCCGTTGCAGGCGAACCTTCCTATTGTTCCGATCCACGATCTTGCCATCAAGGAAGGCGACCTGATCGCGGCGACGCACGGGCGCTCTTTCTGGGTGATGGACGATCTTTCAGCACTTCGACAGGCCGCAAAGATCAAATCGAGCAAAAAGCCGTTGCTTTTTAGACCGCGCGATGCGAGTCGGGCGTCATTTCGTGGGGGTTTTGGAGGTAGGCGACAGCAACAAGGAGAGCGCGAACCGGTGGGGGCGAACCCTCCGACGGGAGTCGTCGTCGACTTTTTCTTACCGGCGGAGGCAAAGGAGACAAAGATCGAGTTTATCGATAAGGAAGGCACGGTCTTGGCGACGGTCAGTCCCGACAAGACGGTGGGGGCGCACAGAATTTCGCAGACGTTGCAGTATCCGTCGTTCGTGAATCCGAAGGGGCTCGTGATGTGGGACGGATCGCCTTCCCCGATCAAGGCTCCGCCTGGCGAGTACGTTGTTCGGCTCACCGTTGACGGCGCTACGAGCGAGCAGACTTTCACTTGGCTCAAGGATCCACGTTCGTCGGCGACGGACAAGGAACTGATCGAGCAGTATCGGTTCGCAAAGGAGATCGCCGCGCGTGTAACAGAAGCGAACGTGCTGCTCGTGAACTCGCGGCACGTGGTTTCACAGATCGAAGGGATGATTGAGAAGCACCCAGAACTTGATGGCAATGCGAAAGCCACGCGTGGACAGTTCCAGGAAGTGCTGGAAGCGATCTATCAGACCAATGCGAAGGCAGAGCAGGACCTACTCAACTATCCCGTGCGGTTGAACAACAGGCTGGCGACGGTTTTCGGGACAGTTCAGGGGGGGGAGTACGGCCCGACCAAGCAGTCGCGAGAGGTTTACAAGATGCTGAGCGCGTTGCTCGATGTCGAGATCAAGAAGTTCTCAGGTCTGGTGACTAACGACCTGCCAAAACTCAACGAGATGTTGAAAGCGCTTGGGGAGCCGCCGATTGAAAGCGTGAAGAAAGAAGAAAAGGAGGAGAAAAAGGAAGGCTAGCGAATTGGTGTCCGTTACAAGCCCTTCTCTTTACGGACTGACTTGATCCAGTCCATGAAAAGTAACTCGATGGAGAGGACGTAAACACCTGCATGACATGGTAACTCGTACAGGGTTGGTCCTTTGACACCACACCCAAAGCGACGTAGGCGAGGTGGCTCAGTAGGCTCACGACCGCCTGTTTACCCAATTCGGGGGCCAAAAATGCACCCCTAGAGGCGAAACGCGGGGCAAATGTTCTAAAATACACAGTACGGACTAGCAGGCGGGCCACAACGGGAGGAATCGCCATGGAAACAGAGGCATTCAGACAGGCGCTCATTGAATCGTTCAAAGCACAGTCGCTCAAAGTACAAGAGCGGTTCGGCGACCTTGTGCGCAAGCAACTCATGTGGCAGCCCGAGTTCGACAAATGGTCGATCGGGCAGTGCCTTTTTCATATCTGGCTCACGAACGAGAAGTACCTAAAATTCCTCGACCATACGATCCGGTATAGTTCGGTCC
>CAYYZP010000285.1:0-5709 GCA_964476165.1 uncultured Fimbriimonadaceae bacterium | reverse complement strand
CGACGGGGCTCGTGTACTCGGAGTTTGGCGGCGACATCGTGACGATCGAAGCAAACCTTAGCCAACCGTTTGGGGAGCAGCCGCAAATAAAACTGACGGGATCGCTCGGCGAAGTGATGAAGGAATCGGCGATGGCGGCGATGACGTACATCCGCGCCAACCAGAAAAAACTTTGCCCGTCAAAGGAGTTTCGATTTGACGTCCACATCCACGTTCCCGAAGGAGCGGTGCCAAAGGACGGCCCAAGCGCTGGAGTGACGATGGTGACCGCGGTCGTCTCTGCTTACACGGGCCGCGCGATCCGCCGCGACTTCGCAATGACCGGCGAGGTCACTTTGCGTGGAAAAGTCTTGCCGGTGGGGGGGGTGCGAGAAAAGGTGCTTGCGGCCCACAGGGCCGGGATCAAGCACGTCATCCTCCCGGACGAAAACATGCGCGACTTGGACGAACTGCCCGAGGGGCCGCGCTCGGAACTGACCTTTCATCCCGTCAAGACCGTCGACGACGTGCTCAAATTAGCCCTGACTTGACCAACTACTTGGTCAAGTTGTTGGTCAAGTGTGGTATATTGAACCTATGGTCCGGGCCAACATCGCTGAGTTTAAGACGCGAATGTCGCACTTCATCAAGATTTTGAAAGGCGGTGATCGGGTCATCCTGTGCGAGCGAAACGTGCCGATTGCCGAAATCAGGCCCATACCAGCCAAACGGATCGGGAAGCGCGTCTTTGGGCAACACCGAGGAGAGTTCCGAGTCCCCGATGAGGTCTGGGCGCCGCTCACTGATGCCGAACTTGAAGAAATGTTTGGTGACGCATTTTGAGGCTGCTCATTGATTCTTGTGTGCTGGTTTGGCTCGCAGTCTCGCCAGAGAGAGTGTCACCACGAGCGCTTGCAGAACTTGAAAAGTTCGACACTGACATTTATTTGAGCGCAGTTTCCGTTTGGGAGATCTGCTCAAAGGCCGGCACACAAAAACTCGACTTATCTGGCCCTCCTGCTGTTGTCATTCCTGAAGTGAGAGCGCGCTATCAGATATCGTCATTGGATTTGGATGAGGCATCTGCCTACCACGCTGTGTCGCTTCCGCCTATCCACAAGGATCCATTCGACCGCCTCTTGGTGTGCCAAGCCATTCAGAACGGCATGACGATCGTGACGCCGGACAGTTGGATTCGCGGATATTCCGTGCCAGTACTCTGGTAGTCAATCGAATCCGAGCGCGAGTTTTTGCGGGCCGAGCGCGAGCATTTGTTCCAATGCCTTCAGTGCTTTTGTTCTAATTTCTTCTGGGACAAGGATGTGGTTGATCACCTCGCCCTTTACCAGCGATTCGAGCACCCAGCAGAGGAACGATGGATGAATGCGGTACATCGTCGCGCAAGGGCAGATTTGGGGATCGAGACAGAAAATCGTTTTGTCTGGATTGTTGTTCGCGAGGCGGCTGACGAGGTTGATCTCCGTGCCGACGGCCCACTTGCTGCCGGGGGGGGCGCCCTCGATCTTGTTGATGATGTACTCGGTGCTGCCCATGAAGTCTGCTGCTATGGCCACGTCCATGGTGCATTCGGGGTGGACGAGGATGTTGATACCGGGGTGTTCCTTCCTCGCCTGCTCGACTTGATCGATGGTGAATCGCTTGTGGACGGAGCAGTGGCCCTTCCAGAGGATCAATGTCGCGTCTTTAATTTTCTCCGGATCATTGCCGCCGAGCGGCTTGAACGGGTCCCAGAGCGCCATGTCACGGTGGGGGTCGAACCCGATCTTGATGCCGGTGTTGCGGCCCAGGTGCTGGTCGGGGAAGAACAGGACTTTCTTGCCCTGTTTGAGCGCCCATTCGAGCGCCTGCGGGGCGTTCGTGCTGGTGCAGACCGTACCACCGTGCCCGCCGACGAAAGCCTTGAGGTTCGCCGCTGAATTGATGTACGTTACGGGGATGACTTCATTTGTGTCGATGATTTCTGAGAGTTGTTGCCAGCAGTTCCGCACTTGAAAATGGTTTGCCATGTCCGCCATCGAGCACCCTGCGGCGAGGTTTGGGAGGATGACTTTTTGGCTGGGAGGGGTGAGGATGTCGGCGCTCTCGGCCATGAAGTGGACGCCGCAGAACACAATGAACTCCGCCTCCTTGGTCGCCGCCGCGCTCTTGGCAAGTTTGTAACTGTCGCCCGTGAAGTCGGCGTGTTGGATGACCTCGTCGCGCTGATAGTGGTGGCCGAGGATGACGAGTCTTTTGCCTAGTTCTTTTCGCGCCTCTGTGATCCGCTGTGAGGCTTCAGCGTCTGAAATCCCAGCGTATTCTGCCGGTAGCGGTGCCTGATACATTCGCTTTCTCTAATTATTCCGGGCGCACGACCGATGGAGCCCTTGGCCTTTGCGCTTTCCGGACGGCCACAGTCCTTTCGGACGGGGATGTTGTGACCGCTCTGGCTTCATTATACTTCTTGGCAGGGGTGGTTAGGCAAAAGGATTGACGATCTTCATGCCCGCGATCTTATGACCGTGGCTGAGATCCTCTGAGTAGAGCGTCTTGCAACCTGCGGAAGCGGCGGCGGCGATGATGAGGGCGTCCCAAAAGTTGATCAAGTGTCGCTCGTGGATGTCCAGCGCGACCCGTGAAAGAATTAGGTCGAGAACAACGACCTCAAACCGATCGAATATCCTTGAGTAACTCAATACTGCGGATGGCGAATACTGAAGTTTTCCCAAGGAATTAATCATGAATTCATTGACTACCTGTGACGAAACGACACCTGCTCTGCTCGCCTCAAGGTCGTCCAATAGTTGCCTAGCCGCTCTTCTTTTTTTTCCTTCCGACGGATCGCTCGCGTACACGAAGATGTTGCTGTCGACGAAGACCCTCTCTGTCATTAACTTCCTCTCTCGTAAAATACTTTCCTTCACTGCTCGCATTCAGATTGTCTGCCATATCCCAAAATTCTTTGAGTCCTTTCGCATGTTCAACCGCGACTTCCCGACGCAGAATCTGCCGAACAAACTCTTGGAAAGAGACTCCAGATTGTGCCGCTGCCAATCGCACGGCCATCAACACTTTTTCGTCCATGCTAATCGTGACGTTCTTCATATTGGGATACTACCACACGAGACTCGTGTACACGAGTCTCGTGTGGTTTTTAGGCTCGACCAGCCCGGACTAGGTTCAAAACGGCGGCTTTGACGTCTGCCACGCCCAGCCCGTTCTCATCTAACAGCCTCGATTGGTCACCGTGGTCGATGAATTTGTCAGGAAGGGCCATGAGAGTGTGCTTGATCGAAAGTCCTCGCTCGTGGATTTCGTCGCGGACGGCCTGACCATAGCCTCCGCTACGAGAGCCTTCCTCCATCGTCACAAGAGCCCCAATTCCTTCACTAAAGATCGTTTCGAAATCAATGGGCTTGGCCCATCGCGCATTGATGACATTGATACCGATCCCTTCTTCCGCCAACACCGTTGCGGCATTCCAGGCGACATCGACCATTGATCCGAGTGCGGCGATAGTGACTCGCGCAGGCAGTCCGGTGGGGGTACCGAGCACTTCTGCTTTTCCATACTCGACGGGAGTTCGTTGCTCGGGAAGTGTCTCTGGAGTCGCGCCGCGGGGGAAACGCATGGCGATCGGGCCCTTGTTGTAGTTCTTCATGAACCCGAGCATCTCGAGCATCTCGGTCGCATCGCGCGGCGCGATGAGAACCATGTTGGGAATGCATCGCAGGAAACTGATGTCGAACGCGCCGTGATGGGTCGGGCCGTCCGCCCCCACCAGACCGGCGCGGTCCATGACGAACCGCACGGGCAGGTTTTGGATCGCCACGTCGTGCAAAACCTGGTCGAAGCCGCGTTGCAAAAACGTTGAGTAGATCGTGCAGAACGGTTTGAGCCCACCCGCCGCCAATCCGGCCGCAAAAGTCACGCCGTGCTGCTCGGCGATCCCGACGTCGTAGTATCTGTCCGGGAAAGTCTCGGCAAACTTGTTGAGTCCTGTGCCGTCCGGCATCGCCGCAGTGATTGCAACGACGTGCGGGTCTGTCTTCGCGATTTCGACGATGGCCTCGCCAAACGCTTTGGTGTACTGCACCGGGCCGCTCGATTTTTTCGGGACGTCGCCGGTCTCGGAATCAAATGGTGTGACGCCGTGCCATTTGCGTGAGTCTTCTTCTGAGAGTTCCCAGCCCTTACCTTTCACAGTGATCGCGTGGACGAAGAGCGGGCCGCGCACTTCGCGCAAGTTTCGAAAAATCTCAAGCATCCCGAGCAGATCGTGACCGTCGACAGGACCGATGTACTCGAATCCCATTTCTTCAAAAATCGTTCCCGTTTGCTCTGGCGCAAAATAGTGCGTGACTCCGTGGCGAATTCCAGCGGCGATGCGTGGACCGGGACCAGGTACGCGCTCGATGAGTTCCTTTGCGCGGTGCGCCCAGTTCTGGATTTGGGGCCGAGAGCGCAAGCGGGTGAAATAAGACGTGAGCGCGCCGACGTTTGGCGCGATCGACATGCGGTTGTCGTTCATGACGACTGTGATGTCGGTGCCCATTTCGCCGGCGTGGTTGAGCGCCTCCCAACTCATTCCCGCGCAGATCGCGGCGTCGCCCGTAACGGCGACGACCCTTTCTATGCTTCCCAATCGGTCACGAGCGGCGGCGAAACCGAGCGCGGCGGAGATCGCCGTGCCAGCGTGGCCCGCGCCGAAGTGGTCGAGTTCGTGTTCCGTACGCTTTAGAAATCCGCTCAAGCCCTTGTGCTTGCGTAGTGTGTCAAATCTAGGAAGACGCCCTGTTAAAAGTTTGTGCGGATATGCCTGGTGGCCGGTGTCCCAGACGACTTTGTCCGGCGGCATCGAATACGCGGCGTAAAGCGCAACGGTGAGTTCGACGGTTCCGAGGTTGCTACTAAAGTGTCCGCCTGTCTGGCTGACTTTGTCGACGATGGCCTGCCGTACTTCCTTCGCCAGTTGCAGAAGTTCCTTGTCGGAATACTTGTGCAGGTCGGTGGGGGTAACGATCTGGTCAAGGATTTCGTAAGAGTCCATTCTAGTTCTGTTCCCACCTGTCAGCGATTAAGACGGCCAGCGATTCAAGAAAGCGCTCGTCTTTCTCGTCGAACGCCCCCACCAGATCGCTGTCGATGTCGATTTGCCCCAATGTCTTACTTCCCTTCTTAATCAACACCACGATTTCGGCTTTCGTTTCCAGACTACAGGAAAGATAGTTGGCGAGTTGCGAAACGTCCTGGACGACCTGGTTCTTGTCCTGGGCGACCGCTGTGCCGCAAACGCCACTCCCCACGGGAATGCGCGTGTGGTCGGTCTCGGCACCGACGAACGCGTCGAGGACCAGGGTGTCGGCTTCGAGGCGGTAGACGCCGCACCAGTCAAAGCCGGGGAGGTCGCTCAAAGCCATCATGGACATTTCGCGGAACTCGAAACCTCGTAACTTGCTTGCTCGGCAGAGTTCAAGAACGTCGGCGGTCATGCGGGTCACGGGTTCAATTATGGCTGGTTCAGTGTATCACTTAGTCCGCAGTCGGCCCGTATGGAGGATCAGCCCACACTGGGAGATTCTTGACCCGTGTACTTTCGGCACATCGCGGCTCGCGGGGACGCTCGCCCTCCCATTCATCACTCGTCACTCATCACTCTTTGCAACGGCCAGTAATCCAGCAGCAACATGACGAACGGCCACGTCACCAGCATCGGCTTGCTCAGCAGGC
>CAYYZP010000284.1:0-3885 GCA_964476165.1 uncultured Fimbriimonadaceae bacterium | reverse complement strand
GCGACTTCGATTTGAGAGCCGCGACGGCCCGTCCTTTTCTGACTAACTGGTTTACAGTCGGCATTCAATCCTCGGTCGGTTCATTTCGGTTTCGGGGATCGTTCTTAAAACAATAAAACCCCGTGTCGTTCACACTAGGGGCCCGCGATTGGTCTGTTCGAGTGTCTGCTCGTTACTCCGAAGGCGTTCCTCCTAGGGTCAACCGACCCCGCTGGTGGGCACTAGGCACACCAGGTAGGAAGTATGGTGCTGGGCAGGCTCAAAAGTCAAGGTCCCGCTGGGTATGGGCCAGTGGGTAGCGGCGGCAATGGCGAGATCCGTCCGATCTGTCCGATCTGTCCTTTCCCTCCGCTACCCGCCGTTTCCCTCCCCTTCAAGTAGACTCCGCGCTTACATGAGCGAGGAGCCTTCCTTAAGGGACGTCAGACTACAAAAACTCGAGCGGCTCCGCGCACTTGGGGCCGACCCGTTTGCTGTAGAGCGATTCGAATCGTCTGGCTCGACACAAGTGATGTTGGACGGGTTCGAAGACCAGAAAAAGGTCCGATTGGCTGGCCGGCTCGTTTCTTTGCGGCTGATGGGCAAGGCGGCCTTTGCTCACGTCAGCGACGGTGAAAGTCGGATTCAGGGGTATTTCAAAAAAGACGATCTTGGTGAGACCGCCTGGGAAGTGTTCAACCTTCTCGAAATCGGCGACCACGTCGGGATCGAGGGCGAGATGTTCCTCACCAAGACTGGCGAAAAGTCGATCCACGTCCGCAAACTGACGCCGTTGAGCAAATCCCTTCAGACTTTGCCGCTCGGCAAAGAAAAGGACGGGCAACAGTGGTACGGGCTCGCCGACGTGCAGGAACGGTATCGCCATCGGCACCTTGATCTGATTTGCAACTCGGACGCTCGAAAAATGCTGCTGGACCGGTCGCGCATCGTGTCGTCCGTTAGGCGGTTTTTTGACTCGCGCGGCTATTTAGAGGTCGAGACGCCAATGTTGCAGGTCGAAGCGGGGGGGGCGATGGCGCGCACCTTCGAGACGCACTACAACGCCTATGAGATGGATGTCAAGTTGCGCATCTCTTTGGAACTCTATTTGAAGAGGATCATCTGCGGCGACGTGCCCAAAGTGTACGAGATCGGTCGCGTGTTCCGCAACGAAGGCGTCAGCAACCGCCACAACCCCGAGTTCACACTGCTCGAGTTCTATGAGGCATACGCGAGCATGGAAGACGTGATGGCCATCGTCGAAGACATGTTCCGATGGGTCACGTCGGAAGTCTTTGGAAGTACTTCGTTGCACGATCTTGATTTTTCTAAACCGTGGAAACGAGTCGACCTTTTGAAAGAGATCGAGGGCTACACAGGGTTGAAGGCGGACGACCTTACTTCTTTGCAGAAAGCGAAGGCAGCGCTGGGACATAACGAGATCAAGAACCCGCAAACCGGCAAACGAATCGACGCCGACGAGGAATCGCACCTGGGCGGATTGATCGAAAAACTACTAGAAGTGTTCGTCGAGCCAAACCTTCAGGAGCCGACGTTTGTAGTCGGTTATCCGATCGAGACTTCCCCGCTCGCCAAAAAGGATCCCAGCCGACCGGGTTTTACAAGGCGTTTTGAAGGCTATGTGCTGGGCAGAGAAATCTGCAACGCGTTCAGCGAGATCAACGACCCGATCGATCAACGCGAAAGATTTCAGCAACAAGTATCGGAACGAGAGAGGGGGGACGACGAGGCTCATCCGATGGACGAAGACTTCATCTTCGCTCTGGAGGGGGGCATGCCCCCCACCGGCGGCTGCGGCATCGGCATCGACCGCCTTGCGATGCTTCTCACCGGCGCCGAGCACCTGAGAGAAGTGCTCCTCTTCCCTATGATGAAGCCGGAAAGTGACGGCGGATAGCGGCGGGATCTGTCTGATCTGTTCGATCCCGCAGTTACTCGCCGACCCCCCTACTCTTTCGCCTTAACCTTTTCCGGAATTTCAACTTTCTGACCGATGGTCATGTCGAACTTTTGCAGGCTGCCCTGCTTCATCTCGAGCGCGTACTTCGCCGGCGATTTGCTGGAATAGTCAGTGTAAATGTCCAGGGCCCTCATCGTATACGATTTCACGATGCGACCGTCGGCATCGAGATAGGCAATGTCCAGCGGGACGTAAGTGTTCTTCATCCAAAAGTTTAACGGCGCGGCTGACTTGAACGCGAACACCATCGCGTCAAGGTCGGTAAAGTCCGTTCCGAGAAGGAACATCATTCCCTCTTGCCTCTTCGCCTCCGTGTCCATGACCCACGTGTGCAACTTGTGCTCGAGGTTTGCCCCCACCTTGAGTTCTTCGACCTGCAGGTCCCTCAGTTGGAACTGTCGCGACCGGATGTACCGATAATCGCGCGGCTGTTCTTTCGCGGCCTGCTGGTCGGGAAACATGATCGCGAAAGCGAGGATGGCTGAAATCATGGCTGGTTCCTGTTAGTTTGACGCGTTGGTGGCCGTCTTGGTATCGGGATGGGGCGCAAAACTGTGCCATTTGGATTCAAAGTTGGCGATCGTGTCGTCGAGTTCGAGCGTCGTGCCGATCAGATCCAAGCCGGCAGTGATCTGGGCCTTGGACGCCGGATCGATCTCGAAACGAAACGCGTCGTCAGCAACCGAAACGGTCTGCGCCCCCAGGTCGATCTTTGCCTCAGCCCCGGTTCCCGCATTAGCAAGCGCTCCGTGCGCCGCAGGTGCGAGTTCTATCAGTAGCAAGCCACAGTTGGCAGAGTTCTGCCTAAAAATGTCGCTATATCCAGGTTCGCGTGCTATGACTGCGACATATCCCGCCTGCTGGATGGCCCACACCGCGTGCTCCCGCGAGGAGCCACACCCAAAGTTCTTGCCCACGACGAGCACGGTCGCTCCCTTTGCGTCGGGTGCGTCTAAAGGAAACCCTTCGACCCGTACGTCGTTAAAAAGCAGATCGCCGTAGCCAATGCGAGAGACTCGCGTCAGAAACCTGGCAGGAATGATCCGGTCGGTGTCCACATCGTCCACGTTGTAGACCACGATCTTCCCCGTATGCGAAACGAACCCCGGCATTGCGCCGCAGTTTACACGCAAAAAAACCCCCACTGAGTTCCAGTGGGGGAAGAGGGAGGTTTGCTTCTAGGGTTACTCGTGCGTTTTCTGCTCTCTCCTAATTGAAACCGCTGATGCGTTGTCCTGCGACGGCGGGCGAGGCTGGCGCGAGTTCGACATAAATGTTACTGGGCGCGAGGAGGTACACGTTGTCGCCGATCTCTTCCCAGGAGCCTTCGGCCGTGTAGTTGACTCCGCACATGAAGTCCTTGATCTTTTCGCGCAGTTCGGGGGGGGCCATCGCGAGGTTGATGACCTGCGTCTCTCCGCGCTTAAGTCCGTCCGCGGCTGTGAC
Source organism: uncultured Fimbriimonadaceae bacterium (assembly GCA_964476165.1). Classification (GTDB taxonomy): domain Bacteria; phylum Armatimonadota; class Fimbriimonadia; order Fimbriimonadales; family Fimbriimonadaceae; genus JADFMN01. Next base: position 479 of record CAYYZP010000284.1, on the reverse strand, counting down.
GGCGTCCTGGAACGCCATGACTTGTCGGCGCACCGTGAAATGATGGCTGTGGTTTGAAGTGACTTTGACGTGAGAGGTCGGCACGACGTCGCGATCGTCTTCGAACTCTTCGTTGTCGGTGCGATGTACGAGGCTAAAAACGCGCTCGAAAAAGCCAGGCTTGGCCATGATATCTTCCATGATTTAGTTTTCTCCGTCCGTGGATCCAAGTCGTCCCGTCCAATGCGCCAGCCTCCTTTGAACTGTTCTGATCCATCCTAGACCACCAGTTCGAGCCGCTTCTGCGGCTGAGGCCGGCCTTATCCTTGGGCCGAACGACGCTACATTGTCCATCCAAACCTATCGGTTTGTCAAGTGCTCGGTCAAAAAAAGTCGGTTTCGAGTCAGAAAATGTGGCTGCCCCCACCCGATTGAACTCGGGACGATGCTGGCTTCCCTCCCTGAAAACGGACATAATCCGTTAGGTGCTGACCCCGCAG
>CAYYZP010000283.1:0-1659 GCA_964476165.1 uncultured Fimbriimonadaceae bacterium | reverse complement strand
GTCCTTCGGCGCGCGGCGGAGGTCTTGGCGGAACTGGAGAAGGAGTCCTCGTCGCCTTCGATCGGGCCAGGACTCCAGAACGTGCAGATGACCTTGTTTGACGCCGCGCCATCCCTGGTGGAAGAGGAAATCCGTCGCCTTGACCTGGACTCCTTCACCCCCGTCCAGGCGCTTGTAAAGTTGGAGGAGTTGAAGAAGAGGCTTTGAGGTCACTTGCTAGCTTGACTCTCATGCCTGACGCTCGCTATGTGGCTTGACTGCGCGTTTGGTGAGCGGCAAGCAAATTCCAGTTATTTTCTGAACTCCGCGTACCTGTCAGGAATCCACTCGAACGTTGTACCAAGAATTTCCTCAGGCTTCGTCGCATCGCGCCGAATACTGACCGACGTAGCATGCCCCATAACCGACATTGGCTCGATCCAGACCGAAGCCAATCCGTCAGTAAAGAGAGCAATATTTCCCTCGGGCCATGCCTCTTCCTTCCAGCCCAGATCCAATGAAAGTTCCAGTCTGGCTGCCCGCACTACACCTTCAAAGTCAGATTCAATAAAATAGAACCTGTCAACCTCTGGGTTTCCACTTATGATCGGTGCCCAAAATCCATCTTGCCGTGCCTCACGCATGAATTCGAAAGATGCTGATTCCATGACTTTCGAGTACCCATACACGCCGACGGCGAGCACGAGTCCAAAAATGCTTCCTCCGACAACTAGAAAAAGTTTTTTGACTTTGCTCCGATTGCTCACAACACTATTATTACATTGAGCCACACAACCACTACACGGGTTGCAGGACAACCCGTGGCACCCGCTACTTTCAAGGTTTGTTCGATACAACCCGAGACATCCGAAAGCCCCCTCCAACCTCCCCCGGGGAAGAAGCCTCATCGCATTGGAGTGGGTGAGCGCCGGGGGAGGGATTCGGACGCACCACTCTAAAGAGTGGAGGCACCCGGCAGAGTGCGGCAGGGACTCTCTTTGTTCAACCCATCACCCGGTTCGCGGGGCCTCACCCCCGATTGCATCGGGGCAGGCTTTCCTTTCCCCAGGCTCAGGGAGAGGTGACCTTCGATCTTCGGCTTTCGACTCTTGACGCTTGACGCTATGCCACTACAATCTTGGGCGGGCCAGCGATGACGCGGCCGATTTTAATCGAGCCTTCGACCGGGACTTTGCTGAACGTGGCGAGGCCGCCGCTCGTTTGGGGGTCGATGACGACCTGGCGGAGCCATTCGGGGACGCCCGCACCGAAGACGAGCGCGTCGCCGAGGTGAGTAAGGATTTTCGATGCCCCCCCCGTGAGGGCGTGATCCCCCACCATGCGTTCGACGCCAGGGAGGATCGGCAGAGCGGCGGAGTCGATTTCGATCGTGACGTTGCTTGCGCGAGCGCAGCTGAAGAGGTGTCCGGCGAGCCCAAAGCCAGTGATGTCCGTCGCGCACTTGACATTCGCCTCGTGCGCCGCGTCCGCGGCCGAAGAGTTGAGCGTGGCCATACTTTCGGTCGCAGCCTTCGCCTCGTCATCACTGCACTTGTCGAACTTGATCGCCGTCGCGACGATGCCCGTGCCGAGCGGTTTGCTCAGGTAGATGTCGTCCCCCACCTCAGCCTGGTCGTTACGAAAAACCTTTGAAGGGTCGACAAGACCAGTGACGCTGAG
>CAYYZP010000282.1:0-3940 GCA_964476165.1 uncultured Fimbriimonadaceae bacterium | reverse complement strand
CTGCGCTCGTCTCCTTCGTGATCGAAAACGAGGACGACATCAGCGCTACCGCCGAAGTCTCTGTCGAGGGCCTCGATCCTAGTTGGGTGGCGATCCCCGTCCCTGTCATTCAGGTCGCAGGCAAGGACAAGGTCGAGGAGCGCGTTTTTCTTCGCCCCCCGCGCGAGCCGGACAGTCTTTCCGGCACTTATCCGTTTGCGCTCAAGGTGCGTTCTGGGAGCGGTGAAGAGACGAGCGTCCCCCTTTCGCTCACGGTTGGTCCTTATCACAACGTCAGCATCGACGTTCAGCCAAGGCGAGGAAGCGTCTCAAGGTTTAAGCGTCAATGTACTTTCCATGCAACCGTGATGAACCTGGGGAACGTCGAGCACACCCTCCAACTTTCGGCGAGCGACGTAGATGACTTGTTTGTATTCGAATTTGAAAACGAGCAAGTTTCCGTGACTCCGGGAGCGCACAAGTCGGTCGCCGTCATGGTGACTCCCAAAAAGCCAGCACTGATTGCCAACGCCCGGCTCCAACAGTTTACGGTCGCCTGTCGCAGTTTGGAGAACAAGTCTGTCGCCAGCGTTTCGCACGGGCAGATCGAACAGCGCGCGCTGATCAACCCGAGCATGCTTGCCCTGGCCGCTCTCCTAATCGTCGTGCTCGCGGCGTTCATCGTTTATCTTCCTAAGGCGCCTGCAGTTGATACCCTGACCGTCATGCCGGAGCGACCTGTCACTGGAAAAACGATCACGATCAATTGGACCTCATCGAACTCGCGCTCCGTAAAACTCGAGTTTGACGGACGGCAGTTTTCAGACCTCGATCCAAACGGGAGCAAGACGTTTATTGTCGATGAGCCCGAAGAAGTGACCGTCCGCGCATGGGCCCTGAGCGGGAGAAGGACGAGCCATGAGGCGTCAAAGATCTTCGCAGTCAGGCCGCCAGAGGTCGTCCCTGAGCCGGTCATCGAGGACTTTAGAGTTGAGCCTGTCGACCTTGAGGTGGGCCAGACCTTCCAAGTCCGTTACAAACTGAGCAGTTCCGTGACGACGGCGACCCTGCTTCCGATCGGCCTCAACCTTGAGCCTCGCTCGGAGGTGGTGCCACTGACTGCGCAGTTTGTTGGCGAGATCGACTTCAAACTCGTTGCTAGCAACTCGGCGGGCCAGACGATCGAAAAGACCGTCCGCGTCAAAATCACTCAAGGAAGTAAGGCTTCGATCGTCGTGTTCAGGGCCGAGCCCGCGCTCGTCGATCCGATCGATGGAAGGGTCACTGTCACATGGCAGGTCTCGAACGCCGCGCGGGTCGAACTCATCTATGACGACACGACCATTATCCTCGACCAAATGGATGGACCGGGTACGCGCGACTTTGTCGTCAACAAGAACACCGCGTTCAAACTCGTCGTCTACGACGAGCAGGGAGTGACGCGGGAAAAGACCGTCTCAATACGCATCAAGACGATGGACGATTTTATTTCAGGTGGGGTTTATTCAAGGAACTAGTAATGCCAAGGGCGCTCATATCGGTAACGGACAAGTCAGGGCTTGAAGAGTTCACGAAAGGTCTTCAAGCCCTCAATTTTGAAATCATCAGCACGGGCGGGACCGCAAAGATGCTTCGTGAGTGCGGCTTGACCGTGCGCGACGTGAGCGAGGTCACTGGGTTTCCTGAAATGCTCGATGGTCGCATCAAGACGCTCCATCCGCTCGTCCACGGGGGGCTATTAGGCGACCGCTCCAACCCCGCGCATGTCAGCGCGATGCAGCAGGCGGGCATCGTAGGCATCGACCTCCTCTGCGTGAACCTTTACGCCTTCGAGCAGACGGTCGCGTTGCCGCACACTCTCGATGAAGCGATCGAAAGCATCGACATCGGCGGCCCAGCGATGGTCCGCGCGGCGAGCAAGAACTGGAAGAACGTCACCGTTGTCGTCGATCCCGCCGACTATCCGAAGGTACTCTCGGAGATCAAGGCAGGCGCAGTCCAGGACTTGCGTCTCGCGCTCTCTGCAAAAGCATTCAGGCACACGGCCTATTACGACTCAGTCGTCTCGCGCTATCTGACCAGTGCCGCCGGAGAAGGGCCGCTCCAAGAAAAACTGACCGTCGGGCTTCGTCTTGCGTCGATGATGCGATATGGAGAAAACCCCCACCAGACCGCAGCGCTCTACATCGATCCAGCGACGTCGCTCGGAGTCGCTCGTGCATCACAGATCTGGGGCAAGGAACTGAGTTACAACAACATCCTCGACGCGGACGCTGCATGGGAACTGGTTTGCGACCTCCCACAAGGATCGTGTTCGATCATTAAGCACGGAAACCCGTGTGGCGCGGCGCATCAAAGGACGTTGGGCAAGAGTTATCGCACGGCGCGGGCGAGCGACAAGGTCTCTGCTTTTGGTGGGATTGCGGCGTTCAACGCTAAAGTTGAAATAGAAAGCGCCAATGCGATGACAGAGAAGGGAAACTTTTTGGAGGTCGTCATAGCGACGGGCTTTTCAGAAGAGGCACAGGCCGTCTTTCGAAACCGCGACGGGTGGGGGCAGTCCGTCCGATTGCTCGTCGCGCAAATTTCTCCAAAGAAGTCGTATCAAAGTGTCAGGACGATCCGGGGCGGAGCCCTCGTCCAGGACTCAGACGAGGACCCGCACACCGAGTGGCAGGTCGTGACTGAGTGCCAGCCGACCGAAAACCAGATGCTGGCGCTCAAGTTCGCATGGTCGCTCATCCCGCACGTCAAGTCGAACGCCATCGTCGTCTGCGCTCCGGACCGCCTTCTCGGGGTCGGAGCGGGCCAGATGAACAGAGTGCAGTCGGTCCGTCTGGCCCTCGAGCAAGCGGGCGAATTAGCCCAGGGAGCGGCACTAGCGAGCGACGCTTTCTTCCCTTTTCCAGACAGCGTCCAGACCGCCGCCGGGGCCGGGATATCCTGCATCGTCCAGCCTGGAGGCAGCAAAAAAGACCAGGAAGTCATCAAAGAGGCTGACAAACATCGAATTCCTATGGTGTTTACTGGCGTCAGACACTTTAGACACTAGCCGTTATGAGATAAACTCGCGGTACAGAGGAATCTATGATGAAAAGCCAAAACGACCTGATTGTCGCGGGAGCCGTGGTGCTTGTTTGCATCGGCGTCTCGATCGGGTTCATGATGACGGCTCGAAAGCCCGTCGCACCACCCATCGTCAAGCCTATCAACGTCGCTGACGCCGCACCTCCAAAGACGGACATCGTCATGTCTGACGCTCTACCGGGAGGCACGGGCGGCGGTCTGTCTGGCAGCGGCACTGGCACGAGGCGCGGCAAGTAACCAGCGCGCGACGGTTCGCTGACGCGATGAAAAGTCCACGGGATGACATGCCCGTGGACTTTTTTGGTTGCGACAGGCTGACCATAGTGGCCTGGTGACCCGTCTACAAGATGTCAGACTAACGATTCGGATAGAAATCAGAATCAAGACTGTAAGTGAACCGATTTGAACCGACAATTAGATTCCAGTAAGACCGGTGGATCAAAATGAGCCTGAACGGTAAAGTTGGACTGTGGCGAAGGATCGTCCACAGGCTCAGTCTTGATGTCGGAATCGATCTCGGAACAGCAAACACAGTCGTCTATATCGCTGGAAAGGGCATTCAGATCCGTCAGCCCAGCGTGGTCGCCGTCAACCGCGATACGGGCAAGGTCCTCAAAGTCGGCGAAGAGGCCAAGAGGATGCTCGGGCGGACGCCCGCCAACATCATCGCGATCCGTCCCCTTAAAGACGGCGTTATCGCGGACTACGACCAGACCCTTGCGATGATCCGTGAGTTCGTGCGCATGGCGCGCAAGTTGCACGGGTTTGCCCTCTACCATACGATCGTCGTCGGTATTCCCAGTGGCGTCACTGAAGTCGAGCGCGACGCGGTGCTCGATGCGTGCAGGAAGGCTGGCGCCCACCAGGCCTACGT
>CAYYZP010000281.1:0-3025 GCA_964476165.1 uncultured Fimbriimonadaceae bacterium | reverse complement strand
ATGCGGTGAGCGTGATGACGGTTCTGACGATGGCGCTGCTCGCTCTTTTCGTGCAAGAGGCGCAGTCGCTTTTCGAGATTTATTATTTGCCGATGCTTTTTCTCAGCGGACAGATGTTTCCTGTCGCGATGTATCCAGACTGGATCCAGTCCATCGCCGCATGGCTGCCGTTCTACTACACGGTGGGGGCACCGACCGAGATTCTGACGGGTCGGATATATAGCGGCGACGCGGTGACGATAATCGTCATCCAAGTCTGCTGGGTTGTCGCTTTGTCAATCGCACACAAGGTCATGTGGAAATTGGGGCTCAAGCACTATACAGGGGTGGGGATGTGAGGGGAAGGGATCGGCGGGCAGCGCCGATGCCCGCCGATCTACCAGCCTTTGAACCTAGCCAGCGTAACCGGGAGAACGGTCAGCCGTCAGTTCCTAGTAAGATCATGCTGAGGGACACCTTGAGGCTGAATCTGAACGTGTCTGCCAATTTGGAAAGATCGCAGGCCGTCACAGACCGGGACGCAGACGAGACGCTCGTCTCGAAGGCCCGTGCTGGTGACTATCGCGCGTTCGAACTCTTGTTCGAGCGGCACCGCGCTCTCGTCTATCGGTTCGTCTACCAGATGTCCCACCGAAGGGACGAAGCCGAAGACGTCACGCAAGAGGTGTTCGTCCGTGCTTACCAAAACCTGCACCGCTACCGCGACGAGGCGAAGTTCACGACCTGGCTCCTGCGCATTGCAACCAACCTCGGCACAGACAGGGCAAGGATGTCGAACCGAAGACAGGCGCTCGAGCAGAAAGAGGCCAGCGGAGCGCTGGCGTGGATGACGGTGGGGGAACGCGAAGATCCGTTGGAGAACCTCGAACAGGAAAGCCTCGGTGCGCTCCTCAAAGAAGCGATTTTGTCATTGCCGGACCATCACCGCAACATGATCGTGATGCGCGACATTGAAGAAATGGAATACAACGACATTGCCTCTGTACTTGGATGTTCAGTCGGTGGCGCAAAACTAAGGGTGCTCAGAGCGAGGCGCGCGTTGCGCGATCGAGTCGCTCCCCACATCCAGGAGCACAAGCAATCATGAGACAGCAGAGAAAAGATGCAATTTTGACCGCCGCCTTCGATGGACTCAAGGGCGCCGACGGCCTGACAAAAGAAGAACAGGCCGATGTGAAGTTCCTGACCGAAATGAAGGGCGCGCTTCTTGAACTTAAAAGAGTTCCCGAGTGCCAGATGTCCAGCGAGCGGCTCAAGGACGCGATCCTGAACAAGGGCGTCAAGCGGACGAGTCCTTGGGGCTTGACCGCGCTCGGTGGGGCAGCGGCTTGCGGAATTTTCACGCTGATGTTGCTCAATCAGTACCGCGCCCAGGAAGGTGCTGGGGTCGTTACTAAGGGCGATTCTATGAAGTCGGACAACATTTCAACTGTGACTGTCGATCCGCCTGCGCTCATCGACCAACCAAACGCGGAAAAGTTCGCAGTCGTCACGCAAGACAATCGGGCAACCGAACCGTTGTCTGAAAGATTAAAACCGTTGCTTAATCCGCGTCGTGAAACTCAATTGAAATCGGTCGCGCTTAGGCATTCGGTGAAACAGGAAGACAAAGCGGAAGTTATGTTGGAATCGGCGACATGGGATCTGGAAACTGATTCAGTCGACAGAGCGGTCGTCGTGGTCGATTCAGGATTTGTCACGGAGTCCGGCGCGGCGCGAGCGGTAGAACTCGAGGCGTATGGTGATGTTGTCTTCGGCGGCTAGTCTGCTTTTGGCGGCGGCGCTCAGCGCCACCCAGTCGGTGCCGCAGACCGGATCGACGTGGAACAAGATTGAGCAGTCGATCGGCTATTTGAGCAGCGACGGGAACATGACCGGCGTCGCCGCGCTCATCGGTGATGATGGTCTCTTTCTCGCACACGCGAACTCCGTCGGCGCAGGAACTCTTAAACTGAAGTTCTCTGACATGTTCGAAACCAGCGTGATAGTCCTCGCCACCGATGAGCAGACGCAACTCTCGTTGCTCAAGGCGACCGTATGGTCGCGAGGTTCGCGGCCGATTCTTAAGATTGCGAAGCAGTCCGCGCAAAGTCAGATACCGATCCTTGCCGTCACAAGCGCTGGCCCGGTGACAGGGGAGTTCGTCGCCGACGGCAAAGCCGGCATGATGAAGCCGAGCCTGCGCTACGTCCCGCTGAGCGAGATCAGGCTTGAAAGTTCCGACGAGCAGATCGGTGGCGCAATTGTGTTCGATGCCTCCGGCGACATTTTTGGCGTCTTGGGCGCGACCCTCGTACAACAAAAATCCCAGCGAGGAGCATCGCGAGGAGTTGCAGCAGTCGAAAAGAGTTTGGCGACCGATGCGGTCGCTAGCGCACTAGAGGCTCTCAAGGCTCCGAAGTTCGGCCCCAAGGGTGTGACCGTCACCTATGCGTTAGGGCGCGAGATCGTTGGCCGAGTGGTCAACGGATTCAAGAGCGCGGACCACAAGGTCCATCATCCGACCATCGGAATCTTTTTCAAGACGAACCCGACCGGTCGCGGTGTCGCGATCGAGTCGATCATGGCGGGCTCTCCCGCAGCGATCGCTGGTCTCATGCCTGGCGACGAAGTCTATGAAGTAGATGGCAGCCCAACAAACAACTCTGTAGAGTTCGCGATTGCACTTTTCAAAAAGAACGTGGGCGATACAGTCGTGCTTCGATTTGGTCGTGGCACAGCGAGGGGCACGGTCGAAGTGAATGTCGTGAGTTCTCAGTCCAGTCCCGGCCTGTAGTCGCGCATGATCCACCGGAACTGCTTCGTTCCGTTCCATTCGCTCGATTCCAATGTGAATGCGAGGTCAAGTGGCCGATCCCGTTCAATCTCGTCGAGGGCTCGCCCGATACCAAATGCCATTGCTTGGTGCTTCGTGCCATCGGCAGCCTCGATCAAGAGCCGCGCGTGGTCTGGGTTTCGGGTGGGGGTGAGCGATGTGATCCTTGCACCCATTGTCGCAAAAAGTGGTTCCGGGTTGGCTTGACCG
>CAYYZP010000280.1:0-2591 GCA_964476165.1 uncultured Fimbriimonadaceae bacterium | reverse complement strand
TCCGCGCCGCTCATCGCCTTCGATGCTCGATTTGAAAGTTCCGAGTACTGATGGGCGACGGTTGCATGGGGTTGCGATCTACGGGATATTTGCGATGCACGCGAGCCCGGACCAAGAGCCGTCTGGAGCGGTGGGGGCAAGCATCCTCTTGACAAAGGGCGGCAGGCTGCTCCATAAAATGGACGTCGTTCAAGGGCGCCACTATTCGGACGCGACAGACCTCCAGCCTGTCTACAGATTGAACGGTGACTCGACGATGGTCGAAACCGTAGGGAGCGTCACGGTCGAAGACCTCGAACTCCGCGTCGATCGGCTCTGGTTTGAAATACCCGGCGGGATAGACGCTGACGCTCTTGTCTTTAGAGACCGAGGAACCCCGGCGAGTTTTGTCATATTTGACGTGTGCTTTGAGTTTATCGAAGTCCTGACGTGTCCCTTCAAGGGGCACGGCGGACACGTCGCACTGAACGAAGTCGCATCGATCCTGCGAATGCGAGACCGGGGTCGTCTGGACGAGGCCATCCACCAACTGTGCGTCGGGCTTCGGGCCTGCGCAGACGATCTGGACGAAGCAAGGGGACTAAGCCTGACCTTTCTCGCCGCCGTCGTTTCCTCGATGCTCGAGATGGGTGGGGGACGAAACCTGCACAAGTCGCTCTTGGACTTTGCAAGAAAACTAGAAACCGAAACCGAAATCGAGGCCATCGTTGTCATTGCGGTGAGAGAAATCCACTCGTTGACAGACGTCCTCGTAGGTCGCTTGAGCGCAGTAAACGACCCATTGATCGACCAGGCGCTTAAAATCGTGGCCCGTAACTTTGCCAGAAATATTAACGACGAAAACATCGCTACCGAACTCAGCCTGAGCACCTCGCACTTTAGGCATTTGTTCCGGCAGGTGACCAAGCAGCCGTTCCACCGTTATATGGTCAATTTGAGGCTAGAAAAGGCCCGTGAACTGCTCTTGCAGTCCGATTCGCCGGTCGGTTCGATTGCGGGAGCGGTCGGTTTCCAGAGCCCTGCGCACTTCAGCAGAGCCTTCGTCAAGAGGTTTGGAGTCTCGCCTTCGGCCACCCGCGACAGCCGCAGGTAAGAACGCTTGAGGGGTTTTGAGCGTCTAATGGAATAAGCCTGCTACGCCGATCACTTCGACGTGCAAAGGCTAAGACGACTTGCGGATACCTCGAGCGACCAGTCCTTAAAATTCGGTCGCACCAGACGTAACGATGGAAGAAAAACCTGTCGGCGCTGATGGTGGTCAATTCCCATCCTCCATAGACGGAGAGCAATTATGACCAAGTATCCGACGAGTTGGCCTAGCAATGATTTCTGAAGTAACTTTCAAGAGCAACAAAAAGGCCGCACAGTTTATCTACTGTGCGGCCTTTTTGTTTTCGTCTAATGTTTTAGAACCGGAATCCTAATCCAAGTTCTAGCGTCCAAGGAAGAAGGTCTCCATTGTCGACGCTCCCCAAAACGGCAAAAGCTCCAATCCGATAGGAGATCATTCGAACGTCACGTGGTCGATTGACAGACATAATGCCTGGCGCACCATAAAGCCCGCCGTCGACAAGGCCGATCCGAGCGACGAACGCTGTGCCGCGCGGCTGCTCGTCCTGATAAAAGATCCCTTCTGCAGCGATGCCGTATTTCGTGTCGTTGTTGTTTCCAACGTTGTTGTCCACGACGACGGGAGCGAATCCGAGCGACCACGTAAAACTTTTGCCTGGTTCGTAAGGTGCCTCATACATGAGGGAAGTCCCTACCCAAAGGGTTCCTTGCATGCCGGATTGGGCCATGGCAGACACGGCCACGACGGCCAACGCGAGGGTGACAATGAGTCTCATGTTCATTTTTCTCCAAAAAGGACGAATCTGGCTCCGCCAAGTAGATTATAGACGATAATTAGCCCTTGGATTTTTCAACAACCAGACCAAAAGTCATCGCGTTGAGTCTGCCTTTAGAGGGTCGAATAGGAACCGCCCGTTCGAAAAATCAATCTTGAGCCTCTGCCCGTCCTTGACTTGGCCGCTGATGATCATGCGTGAAAGTGGGTTCATGACTTCGTTTTGGATCGCTCTCCTCAGTGGTCGGGCGCCGAATACCGGGTCAAATCCGATGGAGGCGATCTCTGTGAGCGCTGCCTCGGAGAGTTCAAGTTCAATGCGCCTGTCTTGGAGCCGCTCTAAGAGATTCTTGATCTGGATCGCCACTATCTGTTTGATCTGCTTTGGACCGAGCGAGTGGAAAACCACAATGTCGTCCAAGCGATTGATGAACTCGGGCCGAAATGCCTGATGAACGTCCTCGAGCACTCTGCGCTTTGTCTCGTCAAACTCTTTTTCTGTCAGCGCGCCGTCGCTGTAGTGGTGAGAGCCGAGGTTGCTCGTCATGATTACCACCACGTTGCGGAAATCGATCGTGCGGCCATGACCGTCCGTCAATCGTCCGTCGTCTAGAACTTGCAGGAGTACATTGAACACTTCTGGGTGCGCCTTTTCGACTTCGTCGAGCAAGACGACCGAGTACGGCTTTCGTCTCACAGACTCAGTGAGTTGTCCCCCCTCCTCGTACCCGACATAGCCGGGAGG
>CAYYZP010000279.1:0-7577 GCA_964476165.1 uncultured Fimbriimonadaceae bacterium | reverse complement strand
CAGGGCGCAGTGCGTCCAACTTAGGTGTTACAATCTGACCGGGGTCATGCCAGATGATCGATCCTGAAAACAAAGTTCGGCGCGTCAGCGGCGTCATGATGGCGGGAATAATCTGCATCGCGGCCAGCGCCGTCTTTATAGGATTGACGCTTTTTACGCGCCAGCCAGGCGCCTATATCCTTGGCATGATGTCCTGTCCGGTCGGCATCGTGCTTTGCATCATCGCTTTGGCGTCCGGATGGCGGCAGGCGTTTGGCGATCCTTCTAAGAGCCCGATCCAGCGTGCGCTCGATATTTACGTCGTCGCCAAAATCGTGTTGGACGAAAACGCCGACGTGGTCCTCGATGCAGGCGCGTACGATCCGGCGGAACTCAAGTATTTGGTCCAGATCCAGATGCCGGGTGGACGGACGCGCGAGTTCGACGCCCCTTACCAAGTCTTCGAGCAGATCGGAGAGGGGATGCGGGGCGACATCGTGTTTCAGGGCAGGTGGCTCAGTCAGTTCGTGTTCAAGCCGAAGCCCAAAGGGGGCGATCCTATCGACCCTTTCTCCCGACTGCAACCGCCCTAACGCTCCATAATCTTTGTGAATGTTGGACATCGCCGAGGTCTGGAAAGCCTCGCTCCCCAAAATACGCGACAGTGTAACGGGCGTCGGACTATGGACGGCGCTCAATGCTTGTCGGCCTATCGCACTCGAGGACGGAGTGCTGGTGATCGGAGTTAAGCAGGGGGAATCCGAAATGATCGGGCACCTGCGGCTCCCTGCAGCGCGCAGCGCGATCGAAACCGTGGTGGGGGCGGCGGTCGGCGCGCACATCAACCTCCGGCTGATCGAAGGGATCACTTTAGCGGACTGGAAAGTCGTCAAGGAACAGGACGCGGTGAAGAGGCGGCTCCAAGAAGAGGCCAACGTCAAGGCTCGCGAAGAACTCGTCTCGCGAAACAACTGGGAGGGCGTCTATGAGTCGCTCGGTCGCAAATACGCTGAGACCCCCCACCGCTCGTTGCCGCAAAACCGCGCGCGGTTCATGATGGAGGCGGTCGAGATCGTGGCTGACGCGATGATCGAAACTCCGGTCACAGACGACTTGGGTGAGCGAAACTTTGCGCGGTGCATCGAGCGGATCGCGCAGTACGCGGACGTGCCGAGCGCCATTGTCGCGAGCAAGGTCTTGGAGAGGGCGTTCGACCGCTGATGCCTTGCGCGATCGTCCTTGGTTCGGGCACGAGCAACGGGGTCCCGACGCCGGGGCGCACTTATCCTGCCGCGTTTTTGGCGAACCCGAAGAACCATCGCACGCGGCCATCTCTGTTGTTGCAGGGCCCGACGGGCAATGTTTTGGTGGACTGTGCGCCTGAACTGCGGTTGCAACTTTTGCGCGAAGGGATCGGTTCTGTCGAGGCGTGTCTCATTACTCACACGCACGCGGACCATGTGATGGGGATGGACGACCTGAGGTCCTTTTGTCTACAGACTGGATTGGCGATGCCCGTGTACACGTCGCCAGCGTATCAAGAGGACATCCGTCGCATCTTTTCTTATGCGTTTTTGGAGTATCCGCCGGAGATTTGGGTGCCGCGTTTCGATCTGCTCGATGTACCTGACTCTTTGTCGTTAGGCGGAATGTCGATTGAGACGTTTTGGGTCGAGCACGGGCCGTTGCCAGTTTTGGGATTGCGGGTGGGGGACTTTGCGTACGTGACCGACGTGAGCCACATTCCTTCTTCTGTCATGTCTCGGTTGACTGGTCTTGATTGTCTGATCTTGGACGCGGTCCGCTATCGCCCCCATCCGAACCACTTTCACTATGATCGCTCCATCGAAGTCGCCCTCGAGATCGGCGCCCGCCAGACCTACTTCACCCACCTCAGCGACGACTACGACCACGACAAAGTGAATTTGGATCTGCCCGATAGAATCGATCTCGCCTACGACGGCCTCCATATCGAACTCTGACGCCCCCCCCCCCCAAAAACGTCTTCTTGACCCCCGTCGAAGGAGTCGTTTGCGTGGGGGGAACGGAGGGCGCGGAATGCCTCAGCAGTGTCGTCGTGCCTCCTCCGAACTGCTGAGGCATGGATCGTCTGACCTCACCGTCCCGTGGGACCGGGACTCGGAAGCCAGGCCCGTCTCGTGCAGAAAGGAGAAGGGAGTTGAGAATCGGGATCAACTCCCCAGGCTCGAAAACCTGACAAAAAACTCTAGGCTCACCCTCAAGAGTCCAGGAAAACTACCAGAATATGGAATGAGGTCTACAGGAATCCGAAAGATGCAAACGATCGTGGCCGGCCTCATGGCGATCACGGCGATGGGTGCGAGCATCCTCGCCAACGTCGATCCTATTGGAACGGTCGTCCGGGGCGCCGGGGCCTATGTCGTCGGGCTGCTCCTGGCGGGCATTTGGACCATGGTCGTGAACCCGCAAGAAGAAAAGAAGAAGAAGGAGAAGCCGAAACCAGAGGAGCCCACGGAGAGCGACCAGGTAGAGTCGGAGGAGAGCGATGAGAAAGAAGAACAGGAGGAAGCCGCTTAGCGGCGGACAAGCGCCATGCCACTGACGCCGGACCAACTCCAGAAGACATGGGTCCAGTTCAAGGTCTATAAAGACCCCGACGCACGGGTCGGACTCATCGACCACTATTCCTATCTCGTCAAGATCACGTCAGGAAGATTGGTCACCAGTTATCCCGGTGGCGTGGACCGCGACGATCTCATCTCGGCGGGCGTCATCGGCCTGATTAAAAGCGTCGACCAGTACGACCCTACTCGAGACGTTAAGTTTGAAACATACGCGATCGCCTTGATCCGTGGCGCGATCTTGGAAATGTTGCGCGACGAGGACTGGGTTCCTCGCTCGATCCGCGAGAAAATGAAGGCGGTCGACCGCGCTCAGCAGAGGCTCGAGCCGAAACTCGGACGATCCGCCAACGCGCACGAACTCGCAGAAGAGTCCGGGCTTGCAGAAGAAGACGTCAACGACATGCTGTTCCGCATGGGTCGCACAAACGTCTACAGTCTCGACGACATCGTCGGCGGCTCGGGGGGGGAAGGCGACGACAGCATCCACTTTGTCGACATGCTCGTCGATAAGGACGCGAGACCGGACGGCGAGATGGAAGGGCGCGAACTGCGCCGCCTATTGGCCTCTGGCGTCGACAACCTGCCGGAACGCGAGCGGCTCGTGATCGGGCTGTACTATTTCGAAGGTCTGACTTTCAAGGAGATCGGAAAGGTCCTTGGGGTCAGCGAGAGCCGTGTGTACCAGTTGCACACGCAGGCCATGGGTCGCCTCCGATCCTATATGTCGGAGCAAGGGACGGCCCAAGTCAAATGAAGGTGAGAGATGGGAGACTTGGAAGGCGTAGGACGGATCTATCGGCCTGAACTCAATACGCAGGTCGGCAGAAGCCCAAAGATTGAGCCCACCGAGCCCGACCACCAGCGCCAGCAAAAGGACGAGCAGCACCGCGAGGGCGAACCTAAGGACACGGTCGAACTCCATGAGTCCGAGTCGTTAGAACCCAAGCCTTTGACCCCAAACCCCAAGCATCTCGACCCCGAGTCCCATCTGGATGTCTCGGCCTAGCCCGGTTGGCACGGTCTTTGTAGGTTAGACTTTGGGAGTCTCAAACCGATATGAAACATTCCACCCTGTTAATCCTTTCTTTGGCAGCCGCCCTGGTACTTCTCACAGGGTGCGGCGGCGAAAAGGCCATTGCAAACGTTGATGGTGAATCGATCACGGCCGAAGAGTTCAATCAATACCTTGCGACGAAGCGCAACGTGCGCGTAATCGTGCAGGGACAAGTGGTCGACGTTCCGGTTTCGGAGAGCCTTGGGTTCCAAGCACTCCAAGAACTAGCGACGCAAAAAGTCGTGCTGTCATTGGCGAAGGAGGCTAATTTTGCCCCCACCGAAGCGGACATCGAAAAGGAGATTGACTTTAAGAACGGAGTGAACCCACGGTTTTTGACCGATCTGAAAAACTCAGGAATGTCGTTGGGACAGATCAGGCGCGAAGTCGCGTACTCGATCGCAGAGGAAAGACTTTTGACGCGCGGAATCAAGGTCAGAATGGACGAGGTCGACCAGATGATCAAGGACAAGCCCGATCAGTTCACTGAGCCAGCGACGGTCGACGCCTATCAAATTTTTGTGATGACCCAGGCGCGCAAAGCCCTTGTCGACAAGGAGATCAAGGCTGGGCAGGCGTTTAAGGCGGTCTCTGCCAAGTACAATCAGTCGCAGAGCGGATCCAAAATCAGGCTCCAGACGAACAAGGTCGTCGATCCGGTCAAGAGCGTTATTCAGAACGCAAAAGTGGGATCGACCACGGAGTGGATCACAGTCAACGGCGGATTCAACCGGTTCTACATCGAAAGCAAGACCGAGGCGAAACCGATCGAAATGACTCCTGAAAAGAAGGAATATTTGCGCAGACAGATCGCGATGTCCCGTGGTCGTCAGGCGAACGACTTAGCGAAACAGGTCGCCGAAAAACTGCGCAAAGCGGACATCAATATATCAGACGACGAAGAAGTGCTTAAGACGATGTGGAAGCGGTTTGAAGAGCGGCTGGAAAAATCTGCGGACGAAAAGAAAGCCGCGCAGTAAGTTTTATTTTCCGGGAAACGCTTTGAGCGCCTCGACGAGCGACTCGCATTCTTGGGTCCCGAACTCCTGCGTCTTGACGTACTCTTCTAAGTCGTGCGATAGTGTTTGAAAGTCGGGAGAGGTCCAACACCCGAGGGGCTTCTTTTTAGAGTCCAGTTTGACGAGCGTCAGTCTGAACTTTGAGTTGCGGACAATGCCGTCGCACCATTGAAGCCCGTCTTCGACGAGGTCCGGGATGGATGTAAAGACGCCGGCGACCTCGGAAATGCCGTCGTCCCCTAACTGCTCGGTCACCCAGTAAAGCCTTCGAAACTTCATTGTTCCACTCGATGGCCCATCCTCGGGCCGCAAAGGGGAAGGGTACCCCGGACGCCCCGGAACCTAGGCCTCCCAGACGAACGGTTCCTTGTCGGTCAGGACTCTTCCGAATCGGTCTATGTCGCGGAGCATGTGGTCAGGGAGGGTGAACATGGCGCTGTGGAACCGTGGGGTGTAGTAGCGGTTAGTGACTCCCCTCTTTGCTAGCCTTTGGCTTATCTCTTCTGGCGTGAGTTCGAGGGGGTCGTGTTTTTTGCTGGCGATGATGAAGCCCCAGTTGGTCATGAAGGTTGTGACTCCGGCCCAATAGCCTCTAATGAATGGGAACTGGTCTTTGAGACTTTCTAGTGTCTTGTGGACGCATGCGAAGCACTGCGGGTAGGTTTCGCTGACCGCGCCGCTTTGGAGGACGAACACGCCGTCGTCTGCTAGCGCTTCGCTGATGTGTTGGAAATATTCCTTTGTATAGAGGTAGAGCGCGGGTCCGCCTTCGACCGGGCCGGGAAGATCGCTGAGGATGACGTCGTAGTTTGCGCCCTTGTGGTCTTCGACCCATTTTCTTGCGTCTTGGTGTACGAGATTTGTTTTGGGGTTTTCAAATGCGCCTTGGTGCCATTCGGGCATGTGTTGTTTCACAAAGCCAATCAGTTCTTCGTCGAGGTCCACCATGTCTACGCTCTTGACGGTGTTGTGCTGGAGCGCCTGCCAAAGCGTCGCGCCTTCGCCCCCCCCGCACACGAGGATTTTTTGTGGATTGGGGTGGACTGTCATCGCGGGCTGGACCATGCCCTCGTGGTACACGTACTCGTCGAGCAGGCTGCTTTGGATGCGGTAGTCGAGGAAGAGGGTCTTGCCAAAGACGGGGATGTCCACGATCTGGTAGTCCTGGAACTGCGAACGTCCGGCGGCGAGGATCTTTTCGACGCTGAAGTGCCAGGTAACGGCCTCGGTAAAGGTCTCGACGATCTGCACGCCTTCGGCCTGGGATGATTTGAGTTTTCCGCTCATTGGTTGCGGGTTGAATGATACCGGTGGTCAAAGAATGGGATCGGACGGGACTGCCCAACAATTGCCACGTTACAAAAGCTGAAGGGTATCGTGATTGGACGGCCCGGTCCCCTCTCCCGTCCCGACGAAGGAGGGATGGGGGAGGGTTAGGGAGGGGGCAAGCAATGCCCAAGCCGACAAAGACACAGACCGAAAGCGCACTCCCAAAGAAAGGGGCCACCCCCACGAACGGCTCCTTCGACACACTCAGGATGACGTTCGTGGGGTTAGGAGATCAACGGGTCGTGACTTCGCTTTGGATTCCTCGTCGGACGACGAGGAACTTGATGCGGCCGGGGCGGAATCGGTCGCGGAGAGCGTCGACGGCTTTTTCCACGTGTACGGTCCCGCCGCAGTAGAAAAGGTCCACTGCCGCGTAGCGGTGCTCCGGCCAAGTGTGAATCGTATAGTGCGACTCTTGGATGATCACCGCACCAGAGACGCCGTAAGGCTTGAACTCGTGGAACGAGGATGCGACGATCGTCGCATCGCTGTCCTTCGCCGCTTGGATCATCGCGCTTCCAACGCTGCTCTCGGCGCGGAGACTGTGCTCGTCGCAATCGTAAAGTTCGACGAGCAAGTGAGAACCAAGAGACGCATCTTCACCTGGTCTAAAAGGAAGGCCCTCGGAGTCCTTGCCCAGCCAGGCACGAAACGACTCGATGCTTTCGCTATGGATGAGTTGCCATCCGGCATCGTTCTCGATGCTGGGTGGGGCTACTATGGGGTTGATGCTTGCGCGCTTTCCGAAGATCCGCTTAAGCGTAGAGACAAAACCACGCTCAGTGAACGGCAGTACAGCCGCCCCAAAGAGCGAGACCAATAATGCTAGGTAGGTCGTCAATCAAGTTTCCCTCACTGTGGACTGTTTTTTCCGCCCGGCGCCCCGAGCGTGAGAAACCCGACCGATGAACAGTCCCGCCCCGAAGGGTCCCGCTGTCAGGTCGCAGACACATTATAACCAGTTCTAGCCGAAACTTGAACTTTCATTCCGCGTCCGGGGGCGAATGATACCAAAAATGGGGCCTAATTGGGGCCCCAGGCAAAAAAAAGCCCTTTAGACGAGTTCTCCATCCTGGATCGTGACGATCCGGTCCGCCTTGGCGAGCATCGAGGTGTCGTGCGTGACGACCACGAGCGCTCCTTCTCCCCGATGCTCGGCGAGGAGATCGATGACTTGGAGCCCCGACTTGTGGTCGAGCGCCGCAGTGGGCTCGTCGGCAAAGATGACGTGTGTGGCGCCGATGAGGGCGCGAGCCACGCAGACGCGCTGCTTTTCGCCGCCGCTCAGTTCATGGGGCATGCGGTAGGTCTTGTCGGCGATGGAGAGCCGCTCAAACAATTCGATCGCCTCATCGGTGTTTTTAGCGCCTGGGTCGGCGACCATGACGTTCTCGAGCGCCGAAAGATAGCCGATGAGATAAGGGTGCTGGAACACGAAGCCGAACTCGTGGAGCCGCAACTGGTCACGGTCTGACTTTGGAAGTTCTTTGAAGTCGCGTCCTTTGTAGAGGGCTTTCCCGATTGTCGGATCTTTGAGGCCGCACATCAAATAGAGGAGCGACGATTTTCCCGATCCGGAAGGTCCGAGGA
>CAYYZP010000278.1:0-7369 GCA_964476165.1 uncultured Fimbriimonadaceae bacterium | reverse complement strand
AGGCGATGAGCGGCGCGGATGCCGGGGCGTCGCGCCGCCGTGGGAGTGCCATCCAGGCTCTGGCTGGTGTACGGACCCGTTTGAAGGCGCCGCCCAACGCGCGCCGTCTGGTGGGCGGGCGAAAGTGCCTTGCTCGATTATGTTTGGCTGCACGCTATTTCCCAATCTGGACGGTCGTGTGTGGCAGATGTCCGAAGAGCGACTCGCGCATTCCTCCCACCCACGGCCTGACGAGTTCTGCGTCCCGCTGGAAATAGATTGGTATCCACGCCACGTCTTCGAGGGCAATGTCCTCCGCCTTTTGGTAAAGCGGAATTCTTTTATCCATGTCCATCAGTTTATCGGCCTCCCAACAAAGTTTGTCGAACTCTGGGTTGTGATAGCCGATCTTGTTCTCTGGACCGTCCGAAGCGAGCATGTGACTTAGGAAGTTCTGCGGATCGAGATAGTCAGCAGCCCACCGCATGTGGAAGAACGCCTGTTGGTGCCGATTGTAATCGTGCAGGTAGGCGCGCCACTCCATTGTTTTAAGCGTCGCATTGATCCCAAGGTTTCTCCTTAGGTCTCCCGCGACCGCGGTCGCAGTCAGTTCGATGTCTGGCCTGTCTTCTCGAAACGTCAATGTCAGTTCGGGGAATCCCTTGCCGTCTGGGAACCCTGCATCTGCAAGCAATTCTTTGGCCGTGACCGGATCGAAGTCGAACGCGGGCGCGTCAGAGCGGTATCCAGGCACACCGGGGGGGACGATGCCGTTGGCTACGGTGTTGTGGCCGCCCAAAACTTCGCCGACGATCCTGTTCTTATCGATTGCCATGGCGATCGCCTGTCTGACGCGCTTGTCCTTGAACTGCGGCACGACTTCCTGATTGAGACCCACGTACCAGATCGCGGGCCGTTGGTACATGACGAGCATCTTTTCCAACTCTGGATCGGCCCTGATGCCTGCGATGTCCTGCCTTTCTAACATCACAAGATCGAGTTCTCCGTTCTTAAACTTGAGGAGCCGCGTCTGGGGATCGTCGACGATCTGTCGCTCAACTCTCTTGATCTTTGGCACACCGCCGTGATAATCGCTGAACGCTTCGACCGCAATGATCTGGTCGCGCTCATATTGGACGATCCTGTACGGGCCCGTGCCGACCATTTGCTTGAGGTCGGTCATTTCCTTTCCGACAGGCGCAAAGTCTTTGTCCATCGGCGCAGAAACTAGATAAGTCAGTTTGCCGAGAAAATACGGCGTCGGCTTTTTGAGCGTGATCGAAAGCGTGTAATCATCGATGACTTTTATACCGGGGACGTCGGTGACGTCTTCGTTCTTTGCGCTGGCGACTTGTTCCAGTCCCACGATGTCGCTCAAATAGGCTGCAATCGTCTCGCTCTCAAGTCCTTTGGTGCAATTTCGCTCAATCGACCACTTGACGTCTTGCGCCTTGCACTCCCGGCCCGAATGGAACATGACTCCCTTCTTAAGATGAAAAACATAAGTCACGCCGCCGTCCACGATCTCCCACGATTCGGCGAGCGCCCCCACTACAGTGTTGTCCGGACTCCAGACAACGAGGCCTTCGTAGATCTGTTGGATGAGGTCGAGCGTGTCGCCGTCCTGCACGACGCCCGGATCGAGCGACGTGGGACTCGTCACGATCGGATATCGAAAAACACCCGCAACGGGCTCCGGCCCGCTTGCGATGATCTTTCCCTTTCCGCATCCAACCACCGTCAGCGCAACAAGCGCGATCACAATAGAGACCGTCGTTCTCATGGTTCCGTCATTCTACTCATCATTGGGAGCACATGGCTTGATGCGCGGCCTCGAACGCCGTGAGTCGGGACCCTGTGCCCGCCTGCCAAAACTGGAGCAGCACCCATAGGCACTCGTTTGACCGCTTAAGGGCAGTCGGCGGAATTGCGAGCCGCGAGATTTTATCGATACCGATGAGGGCTTCGCCTGATGCGCGAAAACAGTCGTGCGCGCCGTTGCGATGGTCGTCACTGACTGAGCCGCCAGTAGTGGGCGAGACCCAGACGTCGGCTTCTTCAATCGCGCCACCAGAACTCGAGCAAGTCTTCCAATCGGGCATCTTCCCTTCTATTTCAAGGAGTCGCGCCGCGAACCAGACGAGGACGACCTCAGGTTTTTTGCTGATGGCCAGTTGGTCGATTCCCATTGCCAAGAGGTCGAATGCGCGCGCTTCTGGCGACTCATAGGGCAGTGCTTCTGCAACGAGTTCAGCCATCGCGAGTGCGCAGACGAGTCGTTCGTATGAAGATCTTAGTTCTGGATGCGATGTGGCCGTTTGTGCCTGGGTTAAGAATCGCCGGTGCTTTCCGCTTGCGAGTTGAAAACGTGCGAAGGTGAGCGGCTCGGTCACGCCTGTGAGGCGCGATCCTGGCTTCTTTGCGCCCTTGGCGTAGATATATGTCTTGCCGATCTCGCGCGTGAAGACGGTGAGTTTGCGATCGTTCTCGCCTGCGTCCTCGCGCTTGAGCACGATTCCGGCGAACGTCTCCTCAGGCAACTAGCCTCCGCCGAACATGCGCGACGTCTGCTCGACCCATTCGATGAAGATGTACGACATCCGATCGATTTCAAGCACGAACCGCGCCATGACGGTCGAACCGAAGATCGCTCCGAAACCGATCATCAGGAGCCATCGCCCGAGCGTGTTCGTTCCCTGCATGAACTTCCCTTTGATGTCGAAACTAAAGAAGAAGTAACTGCGTGCGGCAAGGATCGTGACGACAAAGATCAAGTTGCTGATCGCCTGGCTCGGATAGATGTTGGCGTTGACAACTGCGGCCTGCTCCGGAGTCATGTTGCCCACGAACGGTTTGGTGAAACTATCGGTCGCAGTCGGAAACACGGGCTGCATCGAAGAATATATCTGCGCCCCCCACCTGTTCCACCAGATTTGCACCTGTTGTCCGGACCAGAAGCCAAGAATGACTCCGATCGGGATCCTGCTCATCCAGTTGTGTTTCTTGCTGAACACGAAATAACCCATCAGGCCGATCGGCAAGAGGAACCCGTAAATCCAGAACCCTGGAGCATCAACGATCCCGGTGACGGCATCTCTCGATCCAGACATCTTGTCCCACCAGAGCGGCTTCAGGGTCTCTTTCCACAGCGCGACGAGAGTAAAGCCCGCTGCCAGACCGAGAAAAAGGTGCTCGAAGAACCGATAGAACTTGGTCTCACGATAAAGCACGCTATAGAGGCCGATCGTGGCGATGACGCCGACGGTCAGTTTGACCCACATGAACTGTTGGTTCACTTGGCCACCTTCTTTCGACTCGCGAACATCGCGACGTTACCGAACACAATGGCTAGGATCATCAGCAAGAGCGCGACGTGGAGCGGGAAGAAATATTTCGCGCCTCGATCCATCGTCGTTCCTTCAGAGGTCGGCGGGATCACACGGCTCTTATCCTTGTACGCGACCTTGACCTTTCCGTCCGGGCCAGCAACGTTAACGCCGTACTTCATCATGTACTCGGTGTCATAGACGCCCCGAAGTCCGACTGAAATACCGAGTATCTGTCCCGATTGGTGATAGGGCAATGCGTTCGGTCCCATGACACCGGTGACCATGAAGCCGATCGGCACACGTCCTGCCAATCGCTCGACGACGATGTCGATGGTGCTCGAAGCGGAGACGACTAATAGCATGCCTGCGTCCCCAACGCTTTGAATCCCTTTGAGCGGAGGCGATTGGAACACGTCCGTATCGACACCGCTTTCATTGCGCTCCTTTCGGCCGCCCCATGCCGTGCGCAGATTGTTCGCCATCGCGTTGGCATGGCCTTCCGCGTTCGGGAAGTAGCCCAGGTCGATGTAATCGACCCAGGGCTCATAAACTTTAAGCCCCTGGGCTTTCCTTTCTTCGTTGATTCTTAGAAGCGCGTCGCGCGCGACCTGCGGAGCCTGCGGATCAGATATGGAATATAAAACGAACTTCACTTTCTGCGTCATGAGGATTCGCATGAGGCACTCGAAGTGGCCCGCGTTCTCACCGCGAGTAGAGTTCGTCCAATCCGTCTCGACGAGGACGGTCTTGTCGGTCGGTATGTCCATCAGCGCGACGTAAAGATCTATCGACGACGCCTCGGGATTCACCGGGATTTCAACTTTTACGAAAAGAGAAAGGGCGGTGAGCACAATGAGAACCACATAGAGGATCCGTTTGTCCAACTTTTGCGCCTTGTTCCAAAATGTCATTCCAGGTTCGCTCATACAGACACGCCTCCTCGTTCAAGTCCCAGCCAAATGCGTAGACCCATGGCCAGTGCCCCGAGACCGACTCCAAAGTCGAGGGCCCGGATACTCGGTATTTGCAGGTTGCTCTTCACCCAGGGAGCGACCACGCTCAAGTTGAAATTGTTGAGAAAATGGGCGGGATTGTCGCTGGTCATTTTTTCAATCCAGCCTGACCAAAGAAAGTCGACCGCGCCCATTAGGCTGAGCATCAGGAGCAGGGCGCTCGCCATCATAACAGTGGCTTCGACGGAGCGGACGCGGAAAGCCCGGAACGCCGCGCTGAGGATAAAGAACGCGATCATGGAGAACATCGCCGCGTCCATCTGCTGGATCAGGCCGTCGAACAGCATGTCGTAGGCGTAGTTGATCGTATACCAGTTTTCCGCTTTCGTCAGAAGTTTGTTGGGATCGTTGAACTCCTTGATAATATAGTCCCAATATCCGACTCCTATCATCGCCGTCATAGCGACGAGCAACACGACGCTAAATGCCCAGTCCTTCTGCTTCTTGATCCATCGACCGAAGTGGATGCGGGTCAAAGAGAAGATTCCTAGACAAAGCAGGAGGTAGGTCAGGACGTTTGCGATGTCTGCAACCTTGGGAAGGGCGTCCTCCAAGAAAAACCCTCCGCTTTCAGCAAAGCCCACAGGCAGTTCTCCTGGATCGCGGTCGATCGGTTTGGGCCACAGGTAATAGATGACGTAGAACGATCCGGATACAAAAGTGAACAACCAAACGATTGGTCGGCGCGCCCTTGTGGGAACATGCATTAGACCAAAAATGCCGATTATTCCCAGGATGATCGCGCCGAATATCCAAAGCAGCGCAACGATGCTTGGCTCCTTCGCCCAAAAATTGAATTCAGGCGCCTGCTGTGCTAGAAAATTCATACTGCACCTCCTCCTGTTGTTGCCGAAGTTTCAGGCTTTTTGTCACGGTCGATAATAATCTCGTCCTTTTCAATGTAAGGGTTGAACAGCCGATGCAGTTTCGTGTCGGCTTTTTTCTTAAGTTGCTTTTTGCCGTCTGGATAGGGGTCAGCGGGCGCCCATTCACTGTACGCCTCCATGTCCGATGTCTTGTCGTTGTATATCCGGTGCTGGTCGCCCGTTTGCCCACGTTCTAAGGACATCCCTATAAAACCGAAGAAGATCATCGCGGCTGCGACGATTTTCGCCCAGTCCTGACCAACAAGCGAACCGACCAGCACGGGTTCTCGCGTCAGGAACGCGCTGGCCGCATAGAACTCGTCGCCGATCAACACGTAGTCACAGGCGGCGATGAAGAACGGCGTTTGAACCGTTTGGGTGGAGCCTGCCACTTGGATCGCCCCCACCGCATTGGCCGTTTCCGCGAAGATCAGCGATTCTGCAAAGAACTCACCAAGGAAAAAGGTTGCGGCGCACTGCTCGCGGTGAATCATCCCCGACACGCCAGCCGCAAAAGCGAACTGTCTGTCCGATATGAAACACACCGAATCGACGTCGTACTTTTCAATTTGCCCTTGGGACTGATAAACGTCTCTGATCGTTTCTTGCGCGAGCGCGAACACGGCGGCGTTCGCACAACACAGTCTGATCGGCGTCCCAAACTGCGCGGCGGTCTTCGAGACCTGGGAAAAAATATTCACCGCTTGCACGGAAATCGCGTTCAATTCGCCGATGCCGGGAACCATGAGGACGGGTCGGCCCATTTCCGTCGCGCGTCCGATCGCGTCGTCAATGGCGTTCAACCCTGGGATTCGGCGGACGAACATGTCCTTTTTGCCTTTGGCACGATAGATATTAAAGAGGATGAAGAAAACGAGGAGGAGAGTGAAGAAAACGCTGAGTTTGCCCGTGTCCAGATATTGCATTACTCCTTGGCCTCCGGGGCAAGATCGGCTTCTAGCCTTTGGATCAGGCTTTCGACGTTCGACGAATTCATCAGTAACCTACTGTAGTTATGGACGTTCTGAGTTCCCACAATGGGCGCAAGGAAAGGCGAGAAGACGATCATGGCGTTGCCGGCTATGCGCGAAATCGGTTTGTTCATTTCCAAAAACATGATCGCCGGTGCTTCAAGCCTTCTTTTACGAATCTGCTCCGCCAGGTTGTCCAGGAGATCCTTGGTCTCCTGTTCCGTCAGGTCCTCCGACCACAGCGGTTGCGTCTCCATGCCAGAACTGGCGTATTTTGCCCCATACCGCGTCCTCATTTTCCGAAAACCTCAAAAAAACACCACGAAACTCGTCCAATCTTGACGGTTTTGGAAGGGGGGAAAGGTGGATTCCCCCTTCAACGGGCAGTATCCGCTTGACGTCAGACCAACGGACCGAAGTGACGCTCAGGCCGCACTTTGAGGTCGCCGAATCAGGGTCGAGACGATACTGGACGCCTAAGAAGACCTCAACCGTGGCTCCGAGAATCGCCACGCAGCCGATGATGCCGACGAGAGGACTGAACAAAACTCCACCTACAAAGCCTGCGGCGGCTGCAAACGCGACGACGATGTTCCGTTTCCGTTTTTGATCGAGGCTTGGACTGACCTTCCACTCCAAGACGTCGGTTGGATCAGAACTCATCTCCAATCGTCGAAAAGCGTCGAGACCGATCGATTAAGATGAATGCGCTTAACGGCTTCGCCAAGCAAGGGTGCGATCGGTAGCACCGTCAGTTTTGCAAAGAGTTTGTCTTCAGAAATCGGAACCGTGTCCATCGTGACCACGCGGCTGAGGATGCTGTCTTGCAATCGTTTTGGTGCGACGCCGCTAAAGACCGGGTGCGTGCAACAGACCATGATCTCCCTCGCGCCTTTTTTCGACAACGCTTCCGCACCAAGCACCACCGATCCGCCGGTGTCAACAATGTCATCGATCATTACACAACGCTTGCCTTCGACCTCACCGATGATCTCGACCGCGTCGACCTTGTTCGGCTCGGTCCGCCTTTTGGCGATGATGGCGAGCGGCGACTGGAGCATTTCTGCAAGGCTCCGCGCGCGTCCGACTCCCCCGACGTCCGGCGACACCACGACGACGTCCTCGTCTTCCCTGAATCCTTGCTCAATCAAATAGCGCCCGATGATTGGGCCGCCGTAGAGGTGATCGACCGGGATGTTGAAAAATCCCTG